>NZ_JBHUZM010000170.1:0-14236 GCF_042667665.1 Streptomyces sp. NPDC057307
CGGCGGAGGTACGCCGCCGGCCCGGCCGCCCGGTGCTCAGTTCACCGTGAACGTGGGGGACGTTCCCGTGAACGGGGTGATCTTTCCGAGGAGGTTCTTCGAGTCGCCGTGGTGCACGACCCGGTAGGTGCCCGGCACGGTGTCGGCGCCGATGTCCCAGGTGATGGTGGCCTTCGACGTGCCGGTGAGACCGTTGGTACGCGTCCACCGGTACTTGGTCCGCCAGTCACCGTCGTCCAGCACACGCACCCACTTCCCGTCGACCAGCCGCTGCACCTCCAAGAAGGTGCCACCCCGGCGGAGGTTGTTCTTGGGGTGCCCGGTGGCGAACTCGACCGTCGCGGTGCTGCCCCGGCCGTACGACGGGTCCGGCGGGGTCAGGACGGCACCGAACGAACTGCCGGGGGGCGGGTTGTCGTACACGACACCGGTCTGGAAGTTGAACTGCCGGCCCGACTCGTCCGGCGGCGCCGTACCCCGCTCGATCGTGGTGCCGTCGCGCAGGGACGCCGCGACCCGCGCGTACTCCTGCTGGTAGGCGGGCAGCGTGTAGCGGCCGTAGAGGGTGGAGCCGCCCTCGTACTGCTGGGAGTCGTACTCCTCCGGTGTCGTCACGTACTGGCTGTAGGAGTTCGCGTACCCCTGGAGCAGCACCCGGTCGAGCGGCACACCGAGCTGCTCCGCCACGGTGCGGCGGACCCGGAGTCCGGAGGTGATGGTGAACTCGCCCGGCCCCGCGACGAGATGGAGCTCGCCGATCTTCATGATCTGCAGGGGCAGGATCTTGGGAGTGACCGGATGAACGTTGCTCAGCAGGCCCGTGGGGACGAGGCTCGCCTTCGGGTACTGGCAGGTCGCGAGCCACGCCGGGGTGTCGATCTGCAGCGCCTCGATGATGGAGGCGACGGGGGTGCGCATGCCCTCCTCGAAGCCGGGGAGCGCCGGACCGTCCTCGACGCTGCCCGCGAGGGTGGACGCGCCCACGACGGCGGGGCAGGTGCGGTGCTCCTGCCCGTCCGGGGTGTACGCCCCGTCCACCGTCACGTTCTCCATGTCGACGTACGCGAGCCGGGAGTCGACACCGCCGGTGACGGGCTTCGCGTTCCGGTAGATCTCGCGCGCCTTTTCCAGCTGGCGTTCACCGAGGATGCGCGCGTTCTCGAACTCGTCCTCGGTCGGGCCCGATCCGGGCCTCAGATTGAGATTGGGGGACATGTCGCCGGCGTTGGTGTTGGGGAAGGCGGCGACGAACCCCGGGGTGTTGTCGAGATAGCGCACACCCTCCAGATCGTGTTCCCAGGCGTAGGAGGCGTAGCCCTTGTTGTCGGGGCTGATGAGCGTGTTCTTGTTGGTGATCGAGGTGTTGTGGGTGGCGAACCAGCTGATCGCGCCCGCGTCCTTGTCGCCCTGCCGGAAACGCAGCACGGTCATGGCCGGGTCGATGCCGCCCGGGAACGCCGCCCGGTCGGCCGCGGGATTGCGGTCGAAGGCGGTCCGGGAGCGGTTGACGCTGGCGTTGGTGAGCGTGCCGGTGCCCAGACTGATGCCGCCGGGCTTCAGATCCTCATGAGCCTTGACGACGGACTCGACGATGCCGTCGACGATGGCCTTGTAGGTGGCGCTCTGGAAGCCGAGCACGGAGAGGTTGTACGCGACGTCGTGCGAGTAGCCGCCCGGTCCCGAGTGGGTATGGGTGGCGGACAGCAGCACGTTCTCGTCGCCGTACAGGCTGCCGTACCGCTCCTTGAGGCGTGAGATGACGCCCTGCTGCACGGACTGGAAGACCATCGCCAGGTCGGCGTTGACGTACACCACGCGCTTGCCGCTCGACCGGTCGGCGACCACGAACGCCCTTGACCGCTGCCGCTGGTGGATGCCGGACGTCTTCTGGTCGAAGCTCGAATAGCCCATCATCCCGGTCTCGGCGGCCTCGCCCGTGACGTCGGCGATACCGCGCCCGACGAGATAGTCCGCGTCGCCGGCCGCGCTGCTCGCCGCGCTGTCGGCCGTACGGCCCGCCGTGCCGCCGGAGGCGAGGGCCGGGGGAGGGGCGGTGAACGAGGCGGCTCCCAGGGCCGCGACGATCGCCAGGATCGCGAGTCTGCTTCTGGAACGACGGGGAGTGGGGGGTGACATGGAACCTCCTGGGCGGGGAGCGGGACAAGGCGCCCGGTCCGGGGTGGGCGGGCTCGGAACGGTGCCCCGACGGTAGAGGTGGATGCCCCGCCGCGCATAGATCTCTACCGGCCAGTACGGAGTTGGTGCCGGCCGGGGAGACGAACGGCGCGGCGGGGGAGGCGAACGGCGTGGTCCGAGACGCGATCCGGGGCGTCGTTCGAGGCGCGGTCCGAGGCGCGGTCCCAGGAGTGGTTCGAGGCGCGGTCCGGCGCGTCGATAGCCTGGGTCGTCATGATGCGCGTGTGGATGTTGCCGATGTTGTTCGTGCTCTGCGGCTCAGCCGTCGCCGCCGGGCTGATCCTGAGGGGCGACCCCGGCGCGGCCGTGGCAACCCTGCTGGGGTTCGTGGTGCTCGCGGGCGTGCACTCGCCGCTGGTCTTCCCGAGGTCGATCGGTGCGCCGGAGGCCCAGCGCCGCAGCGCGGTCGACGGGCGGCCCGTCGTCTTCTGGCGGCCGGGCTGCACGTACTGTCTGCGCCTGCGCTTCCGACTGGGCCGCAGGGCCCGCCAGTTGCACTGGGTCAACATCTGGCGCGACCCGGCCGGAGCGGCGGCGGTGAGGGCGGCCAACGCGGGCGACGAGACCGTTCCGACGGTCTTCGTGGCGGGCCGGCCGCACGTCAACCCCGATCCCGCCTGGGTACGCGAACAGCTCCCCCAGGACAGGCCGTAGCGCTCCCGGTCAGGGCTTGCGGGCGATTCCCGCGTAGCAGGCCGCTTCCGCGTCGGTGACGTTCTCCGCCTGGTCTTCGAGGGCGGGGCGCCACCGCTGGGTGGGGACGACACCCGGATCGAGGAGCTCCCAGCCGTCGAAGAGACGGGTGATGTCCGCGTGGGGGCGAGCCTGGCCGGGGGTGCCGGCGGCCCGGTAGGCACCGGTGAGGCGGGCGATTCCGTCGGGGTCGAAGTCGGGGGTGACGTGGGTGATGGTGAGGGTGCTTCCCGAAGGAAGCGCCGCCTTGAGGTGTTCGACGATGCTGTGGGCGCCGCCGTCGACACGGTCGTCGGTGATGAAGTGGAGCAGGGCGTTGAGGCTCAGCGCGATGGGCCGGGTGAAGTCGAGCGTGCCCGATATCTCAGGTGTCGCCAGGAGTCCGGCGGGGTCGGTGACATCGGCGTGGGCGTACGCGGTACGGCCCTCGGCGTGGCTGTGGAGCAGTGCCCGCGCGTGGGCGAGGACGATCGGGTCGTTGTCGGTGTAGACGACGCGGGCCGAGGGGGTGACCTCCTGGGCGACCTCGTGCAGGTTGGGGGAGGTGGGGATGCCGGTGCCGATGTCGAAGAACTGCGTCATGCCCTGCTGCGCGAGGAACCGCGTGGAGCGGCGCAGGAAGCGCCTGTTGATACGGGCGGTGGCCAGGATGGAGGGGAAGGCGGCGAGGGCCTTGCCGGCGGCTTCCCGGTCGGCGGGGAAGTTCGTGGTGCCGCCGAGGTAGTAGTCGTACATACGGGCCGAATGCGCCTGATCCAGCTTCAGATCCACCGTGCCGCTGTCCGTCATGCCACGCCCCCAGGGGTTCGTCGGTATTCGATCGGGCCGGGTGCGCGCCGTACCGACGCCCGTCCTCGCCACCGCGGTTCACTTCCCACCGCCTGCGGGGGGCAACCGCCGGAACATGACGCCAAGGCGACGCGCGACCGCCTGAGTAGTCATACTATTGCTGCCAGTGAAGAAAGTTGGGGGATGGGCTGCGGAGAAAGGCCTTCCTCCGGTTGGCTGATGTTTGAGACGCCAAGTCTCCGCCGACGCCCTCCGCCGTGGAGCGGTGCGGTGATCAGTCACCCAAGGACATATGTGGAACTCGATCCGGAAGTCGTGGTGGTGGGGGGAACCGCCGTTCGGATCTTCGCGGGTCGACGTAAGGACCGGTACGACGTGATGGTTGCTCCTTCCTTCGAGGCGCGCGGTGTCGATGTGAACGCCGCCCGGGACGCCGAGGACGTACGGGACGCCGAGGACGTACGGCAGGAACGGCTGGGCCTGACCTTCGACGCCTTCCACGACCACCACCGCCGGCTGTGGATGCGCTACGCCCACACCCAGGTCGGTGGCCGGCCCGCTGCCGAGACCGTGGTGGACACCGCCTGCGCGCGCCTCAAGAGCGACTGGAAGTACGTACTGGCCCAGGAGTCGGTGTCCCGGTACGCGTGGTCGCTGCTGAAGGAAGAGGTCCACCGCCGGCTGGACGAACGCGGACTGCGACCGCTCCTGGTGGGCACGGCCGCCTTCCACGCCGCCATCGGGAAACTCCTCCTGCGCGGCACGCGTGACGGGACGCACGACGGGACGCACGACGGGACGCGTGACGAGTTCGCCGTCCTGGAGGGCGAACTGGGCCTGTACGCGGCCATCGCGGGTCTGCCCGAGCGCCAGTACGACGTCATCGTGCTCCGCTTCGTCCTGGGCGAGGACGAGGAACACGTCGCCGAGTATCTGGGCATCGAACTCGCCACCGTACGTTCCCACGTACGGCACGCACGCCGACGCCTGGCCCGCGAGCTGAACGTGGAGACCGACCCGACCGAGACGGAAGAGTAGACGTGCGCACCAACGACCCCGCCTCCATCACAGACCTGCTCGACCAGGCGGAGGTCCTCGCCGACACCTACGCCGACTACGACACCGAAGCCGCCAGGCGACGAGTCAACGCCCAGGCGGACGCGCCGAATCCAGGGTGCGGCCCCGCCTCCCGCCACGGCTCGGGCTCCGGCTCGGGCTCGGGACTGTGCGCAGCCCCCGGGACCCCGCGTCCTGCCGCCGCGCACGAGCAGGCCGCCCGTGATCTCGACCTCGCGGTCGCCCTCATCGTCGACACCCCCCAGGCCGCGACGGCCCTGGCACGGCTGGCCGATGACGACCGGCCGGACCCCGAGGGCGCTGTCGTCTTCGCCGCGCTGCTCCATCTGACCCGGGACCACGACGGGGCCCAGTTCTGGTGGCAGTTCGCCGCGGGCGGCGGCAACCGGACCGCCGCCTTCTGTCTCTCCCTCGCGCACGGGCGGCGTGCCGAGTTCAGTGACGCCAGGCACTGGCGCGCGCAGGCGCGACGGCTGGCCGCCCCGGACAGTGCCGCGCCCGCACCGCCCGCCCGTCCGCTGCTGCCGGAGAGCATCCGCCACCAACTGCTCACCCAGTGCCGCTCCGGCGACCGGCCCACCCTCCCGGCCCGGCTGGAAGCGGTCATCAACCGTCTCCCCGTCGACCCGGACCACGACTTCGGCACGATCCCCCGCCCGGTCCCCACCCTGACCCGCGACCTGCCCAACACCCGAGCGGGGGCGGCCTCGGCGTACGGTCGTGACGATCGCCGTGCGTGGGGTCACGACGGCGGGGGTCGGTACCGCGCCCCCTGACGAGCCGACGTACGGTGCGTGCCTACCCCGCTTCCGTCGCCGGGCCGGGCGGGGCGATGTGGGGCAGGAACAGGACCGCGTCGAAGTCGGTGAGCCTGGCCGGGTCGAGCGGGAAGTAGCCGCGGTTCTCCGTCGCGCGTGTGGTCAGGGCGGTGGACTCCGCCACCAGCTCGGTCAGTTCGGCGAGCGGCACCAGCCGTGGTGTCGAGGTGGTCGCCGCCAGCAGGCCCTCCACGGTGTCCGCCGGTGGTTCGCCGATGCCCCGGTGCGGCGCCGAACCGATCGCGGTGGCGATGGCGACGTAGTCCCGGCCGTACGTGCGCGCGAGATGGGCGCCGGCCGGGCTCCACCCCACGTTCCGGGCGGCGTTGCGCCGCAGGTGCTCGTTGTGGGTGAAGGCCAGGACGGGCCCGTGGCCGTGGTCGTGTTCCCGGGTGGCGAGAGCCCGCAGATTGGCCGCCATCATCGCGTCGCGAATCCCCATGCAACTCTCCATCCGCTCCCGCGGATCGGTCCGGGCCAGGACGGCGTGGTACGCGAGGAGCCCGGCGGCGGTGCGGGCGGCGAGTTCGGCGTCCCGCAGCGGGTCCGACGGCAGCGCGTCCGTCGGCACCGCGTCCGACGTGTTGTCCTCGGTGAACTGCGGTGCCTGGGACGTGAGCAGCCGGCCGAGGTCGTCGGTGATCAGCCGCAGCTCGCGGACCCCGGCCGAATCGCCGATGGACTGCGAGGGGTCCATCGTGGCGGCCGGGTTGGTCCACCGGGCCTCGTCGCCGAGCAGATCCTCGATCCGGCTCCAACTGTGCGGCACAGAGGGGCGGTTGGCCATGAGGAAGGTGTGCAGCATGTCGAGGGCGGCCCGGGGGCTGTGTGCCCCGCTCTCCGCGCTGTTCTCCATCGGCGCGTCGAATCCGGCGAAACGCACCTGGTCCCCCGGAGCGCGTCCCCGGTTGTGCTCGCCGAGCCATTCCACCAGCGCGCGGTTCGCCGGGAAGGCCCCGAACCCGTGGCTGATGCCGTCGGCCATCACCTGGTCGAGATGCCAGGTGCCGCCGAGTACGTAGTCGTCGACCAGCCGGCCCGCGAGGCAGTCCGACTCCAGCGCGACACATCGGCACCCCGTGTGGCCGACCAGCCCACGCAGCAGGTCGTTGCGCAGGAGCGGGAAGGTCTCCTCGCCGTGGAAGGGCTCGCCGAGGCCCAGGAGGCGGGGCCGCTGTCCCCGTGCGTTCAGAAACCGCTCGACGGCCGCGTGCGGTGATTCGTCAGTTGTCAGAGATTCGATTGCCATGCATTTGATGGTATATTTGATGTTTCGGTTTAAAGTTGGAGGCTGACATGCCGGTGATCAGCGGGCCAACCTTCAAACAGGGGGACATGTGAGGCCCGTAGATCTCGCACGGCCGCACGGGTTGTCCGGCCAGGCCGTCCGTAACTACGAAGCCGCCGGCATCCTGCCCGCCGCCGAGCGCACCGCCTCCGGCTATCGGCACTACACCAGCGTGCATGTCGCCGCCCTGCGGACCTTTCTCGCGCTGATCCCGGCCCACGGCCACGCCGCCGCCCGCTCGGTCATGACGCTGCTCAACACCGACCGGACCGAAGACGCGCTCACGGTCATCGACCGCGGCCATGCCGAACTGCTCTCCGACCGGCACACCCTCGACACGGTCGAGCGAGCGCTGACGGAGCTGACCCATGCCCCCGACGAGCGACCCTCGCAGCGCACCAACACCATCGGCGCCCTGGCCCACCGACTCGGCCTCCGCCCGGCCACGCTGCGACGGTGGGAACGGGCCGGTCTGCTCCACCCGCGACGGGATCCCGCCACCGGGTACCGGACGTACACGCCCGGCGACGTACGAGACGCCAACATCGTCCACCAACTGCGCCGCGGCGGGTACATGCTGGCCCAGATCGCGCCGCTCCTGGGGGAACTGCGCGACGTCACATCCCCCGCCTCCGCCGCCTCCGCGATCGCCGAGCGCCGCCACCGCCTCCACACCCGCGCCATCGCGATGCTCCACGCGTCCGCCGAGACCGGTGACTACCTCCACGAGCGCGACCGGCACACGGACCGCGGCTGACACCGACGCCCGAATGGCGTAAGGCCAGTTGGGACCCGCTCACCATGATCATTAGCCTGACGCCCGGCGCGTGACCACGCGCCGTTCGGCGAGAGAAGGCGAGCGACCCCAGTGAAACTCCCGATGTCGCGGCGCACGGCCCGGCTCACCGCGGCGACCGCGCTGCTGACGATGCTCGGCACCGCCCCGGCCGGCGCGGCCGGGGAATGGCGGAAGGTGGGCGGCGACTCCCGCAGCGGTGTCAGCGGGATCGCGTACGAAGGCCGTGCCGGGGACGGCGCCGAAGTGCGTGCCCTGGTCGTGCACGACAACAAGCGCGGCGGACAGCCGCGGCTGTCCCGCGTCACCCACCGGGAGGGCTCCGACAGCGTCTCCCTGATCACCTGGGACGGGCCGGAACCCGTCGACCTGGAAGCGATCGAGGCCGTCCCTGGGACACCGGGGGAGTATCTGGCGCTCGCCGCCCGCGGCATCGTCTACCGCCTGGAGGTCACCGACTCCACCGCGACCGTCGTCGACTACACGCCCCTGCCCGCGATCGGCGAGGGCGACGACTTCGAGAGCTTCGCGCTCGTGGCCCAGAACGGGAAGCTCGCCGCCCTGTGGGCGGACCGCGGAACGGGGGCGGACCGCCCGGCGACGCTGTACGCGGCGCCGCTCTCGTTCGCTCCGTGGGGGCAGACACAGTTCGGCACCGTGACACGCCGGGCCTACCGGGCGACGTACCCGACCGGTGACGCCGTGCGCCACATCTCCGACATCGCCGTGACCGACTCCGGCCGGATCATCGCGAGTTCGGCGGCGGACGCCGGTGACGACGGCCCGTTCGACTCCGGGCTGAGTGACGTGGGCCGGGTGACCGTGTCGGCGGCCGGGCGGGTGCGGGTCGCACTCGCGGCATCCCCGTCCGTGCTCGGGACGTTCCCGGGATACAAGATCGAGGGGCTGGAGTGTCTGCCCGGATCCGGCGAGGCCCTCGCCGGCACGGACGACGAGAACCTCGGAGGATTCATGCGGACCGTGCCGTTCTGCGGGGCCTGACAACCGGCCTGACGCCGCGCCCCGACTGTGCGGGGGCGCGGCAGTCTCAGAGGACGAAGCCGTTCGGGAACGGATCCGTCGGATCCAGCAGGTAGTTGGCCGTACCCGTGATCCACGCGCGGCCCGAGAACTCCGGCACCACGGCCGGGACGCCCGCGACCTCGCTGGTCCCCACCAGCCGCCCGGTGAACCGCGTCCCGATGAACGACTCGTTGATGAACTCCGTGTCCAACTCCAGCTCTCCCCGGGCGTGGAGCTGCGCCATACGGGCGCACGTACCGGTGCCGCAGGGGGACCGGTCGAACCAACCTGGCTGGATGGCCATGGCGTTACGTGAGTGGCGGGCGTCCGAACCGGGCGCGAGGAACTGCACGTGCTTGCAGCCGCGGATCATCGGGTCCGCGGGATGCACCGGCGGGTGGTACGTGTCGATCGCGGCCGAGATCGCGAGGCCCGCCGCGAGGATGTCGTCCTTGCGCGCCCGGTCGAAGGGCAGCCCGAGGGACGCCAGATCGACGACGGCGTAGAAGTTGCCCCCGTACGCCATGTCGTACCGGACCTCGCCCAGCCCCGGCACCGCCACCTTCGCGTCGAGTTCCAGCGCGAACGCGTCGACATTGCGCAACGTGACCTTCTCGGCCATCCCGTCGCGCACCCTCACACGGGCCTCCACCAGACCGGCCGGGGTGTCGAGGCGAACCACGGTCTCGGGCTCGGTGACCGTGACCATCCCCGTCTCCACCAGGACCGTCGCCACTCCGATCGTGCCGTGTCCGCACATCGGCAGGAAGCCGCTGACCTCGATGTACAGGACGCCCCAGTCCGCGTCGGGGCGGGTCGGCGGCTGCAGGATCGCGCCGCTCATCGCCGGATGCCCGCGAGGTTCGTCGACCAGGAACCGGCGCAGCGGGTCCAGGTGCTCCCTCGCGTAGTGGCGGCGCTCGGCCATGGTGGCGCCGGGGACGGGCGCCACGCCGCCGGTGACCACGCGCGTCGGCATGCCCTCCGTGTGGGAGTCGACCGCGCTGATCGTCCGCACGCTGCGCATCAGTCCCGCCCTCCTTCCGCGGCCTCCGGGGCTCCGGGAGCTTCCGGGGCTTCCGGAACTGCTGAGGCGGCGGCCACGGTTTCGGTGGCGAGGAAGTCGATCGCCCGCCGCATCTCGGCGGTGACCAGTTCCCGGTGCGCCGGGATCAGGGGCCCGCGCGGCGGGCGGCAGGGGCCGCCGTAACGGCCGACCATCTCCATACCCAGCTTGATCGCCTGGACGAACTCGGTGCGCGAGTCCCACCGGAACGCGGCGACCAGCGGCCGGTAGAGGGCGCGGGCCTCCTCCAGCCGCCCCGTCGTGGCGAGTCGGAACAGCCGGGCGGACTCGGCGGGGAAGACGTTGGGGAAGCCGGCGAACCATCCGGTGGCCCCCATCAGCAGACTCTCCAGCGCCACGTCGTCGGCGCCGCTGATCACGTCGAGGCCGGGAGCCCGCTCCTTGATCTCCAGCACCCGACGCACATCGCCGGAGAACTCCTTCACCGCGAGCACGTTGTCGATCTGGGCGATCTCCGCGAGCAGCGCGGGCGTCAGGTCGACCTTCGTGTCCACGGGGTTGTTGTAGACCATGACCGGCAGCCCGACGGCGGCGACGGCCTCGAAGTGCGCCACGACCTCCCCCGGGTTCGCCCGGTACATCGTCGGGGGCAGACAGAGCACCCCGTCGGCGCCGTCCTCCGCCGCGGCCTCCGCCCATCGCACGGCCTGGTGCGAACCCGGCCCGTGCACGCCGACGACGACCTTGCCCCGGCCGCGCACCGCCTCGATGGCCGTACGGGCGACGGTGCGGCGTTCCTCGTCCGTCAGCGACGAGTACTCACCGAGCGAACCGTTGGGGCCGACCCCGTCGCAGCCGTTGTCGACGAGCCAGCGGCAGTGGTCCGCGTACGTGTCGTAGTCGACGGCGAGGCCGGCCGGGGCGGCGGGGTCCTGCCGGTACGGCAGCGCGGTCGCGACGACGACCCCGGTCAGGGGGTTGGTGGTACGGCTCATGAAGTGCTCTCCTCCACAGGGGAGTTGGGGAACGTGGGAGGTGGCTCGGGCGGGCGGGCCAGCTCGCCGAGCCTGATCGGCTCGGCCACCGGCCGGTGATGGGGGCCGACGGGCCAGGGGCGGTCGGGCGACGAGTTGTCGCGCGACGGGTGGTCGGGCCAGGGGCGGCCGGGCGACGGGTGGCCGGTGCCCGTCGGCGCCGTACCCGCACCGTCGGGCTCCGACGTCCGGTTCGCGCCGTCCCGGTGGCGGTGGCGGTGGCGCAATTCGGCGACAGTCGGTCCGCAGATACGGGCCTGGCACGGCCCCAGGCCGGCCCGCGTCGCCAACTTCGCCACCTGCGGCTCCGTGCTGGTGGGATCGGCGGCCGAGCGGCACACCGCCGCGTACGTCGTCTCCTCGCAGCGGCAGACCACGGTGTCGGGACGCAGCCAGCCGGGCCAGGCCCGGCCGACGGGATGGGCGAGCGCCAGCCGGGCGGCGAACGCCCTGCCCTGGTCGCGGTTCCGGCGCAGAGCGGCCAGAGCCCGCGAGCCCGGGTCGCCGCCCGCCGCGATCCAGCCGGCCACGGCGCCCTCGGCACGAGCGGCGGGGGCACCGGCGACACCGGTGATCTCGCCCGCCGCGTACACGCCGGGCCGGCTCGTACGCTGGTCGTCGTCCACCGCCACGAACGCCTCGGCGGGCGATCCGGCCGCCCCGTCCGGCGTCGGTCGCAGCGCGCACCCGGCGGCGACCGGCAGCTCCAGCCGCGGGGTGAACCCGTGACCGACGCACACGGCGTCCACGGCGGTGACCCGTTCGCTGCCGGGCACCACCGACCAGTCCGCCCGGACCCGGGCACTGACGATCTCCTCCACCCGGCCGTCACCACGCGCCTCGACGACCGTTCTGCCCCACCGGTACGGGACCCGGTGGCGCGCCAACACCTTTGTGTACGAGAGGAGTTCGCCGGACTTGCCGGGCTGCGCCGCGAGTTCCCACGGGCGGCGCAGCCAGCCACGCGCCAGGGCCCCCGGCCGGCCCGCCTCCAGGACCGCGAGCACCCGTGATCCGGCCTCCAGCAGTGACGTCGCCACCGGCAGCAGGAACGGCCCCGTGCCGGCGACCACCACCCGGTCACCGACCACCACACGCTCTCCCTTGGCCAGCGCCTGGGCCGCGCCCGCCGTGTAGACGCCGGGCAGGTCCCAGCCGGGGAAGGGGAGCACCCGGTCGTGGGCGCCCGTGGCGAGCACCAGGGCGTCGGGTTCCAGCACATGGCGGCGCCGGGGCGTACCGCTCAGGACATGCACCAGCGGTGGCCCGTCGACGCCGGGGTCGCGGCGCTCCAGGGCCCATACGGAACTCTCCGCCCACCACGCGCAGCGCGGGTGTCCGAGCACCTGGCGGCGGCGCCGGTCGAAGGAGTCGTAGCCGTGCTGGAGGGCGCCGGGGTCGGTGGCCTCGTACGCCTCGGGCAGCATGCGGTGGTACTGGCCGCCGGGCTGCTCGGCCGTGTCGATCAGCGTCACTCGCGCGCCCGCCGCCAGGGCCGCGCCGGCGGCGGCGAGACCGGCGGGTCCGGCTCCCACGACCACGACTTGACGACCCGCCACCGATCCCGGCACTGATCCCGTCCCAGATCCCGACACCGATTCCGTCACCGCGACCGCCGCCCGTCGTCCCGCCCGCTGTCCCGTTCGCCGCTGTCCCGTTCGCCGGTGGCCCGTGACTGCGTGGTCACCGCGTCACCGTCCCGGGCGCGGCGGCGGCACGCCCGTACGTCACGCTCGTCGTTCACCGTCACCAGGCAGTCGAAGCAGACGCCGATGCCGCAGAACACGCCCCGAGGCGCCCCCGACGGTGCCCGGCGCCAGGACGGCCGGTCGGCGGCCAGCAGCACCCCGGCCAGGGTCTGGCCCGCGATGCCGGTGAGCGGTTCGCCGTCCACCGTGATGGTGAGCGGCCGGTCGCGGCGTCCGGCCGGGTCGGACCCGGCGGGTACGAGACGTGGGCTCATGCTTCCTCCTCGGTCGCGACGGGCGGTTCGGTGCCGAGCACCGCCGGCCGGTCCACGCGGAACGGGCCCGCGTCGATGGACGTCTGACGTTCCGTCAGCAGTTCGCGCACAAGCCGCGCGGTCCCGACCGACAGTCCGATCCCCGCACCCTCGTGACCGGTCGCGTGCCAGAGACCGGACAGCCGCGGGTCGGCGCCGATGACCGGCAGATGATCGGGGACGTACGGGCGGAAGCCCCCGTACGCCCGCATCACATGAACGCCCGCCAGCGACGGGAAGAGTCTGAGCGCCTTGGCCGCGATCGCCGAGAGCACCTCCGGACGCAGCCGGTCGTCGAAGCCGACGCGTCGCCGCGACGACCCGAGCAGCACGGTGCCCGCCCGGGTGGACTCGACCACGCCCGACGTCCGCAGATCGCCCGCGCCACTGCCCACCGCGCCCACGTAGTCGGCGTCGTACACCTTGTGGAAGACCGTCGGCGGCAGGGGAGCGGTGACCAGGACCTCACCGCGGCGCGGGCGGATGTCCAGCGGAACGCCGAGCCGCCGGGCGACCTCGCCGGACCACGGCCCGGCGGCGTTGACGAACACATCGGCCTCCACCGGCCCGTCCGTCGTGCGCACCGCCGTCAGCCGTCCGCCGCGTACGACGGCGCCGAGCACCTCGCGGCCGGTACGCAGACGGGCCCCGGCCCGGAGCGCGTCGGCGAGCAGGGCGGTGGCCGCGCCGGCCGGCTGCACCTGCGCGTCGTCGGGGTAGTACACGGCGGCGGCCCGCCGTTCGGTGAGGAAGGGCTCGGCCGCCGTCAGGGCGTCGGAGTCCAGGGCTTCGGCCCGTACCCCGGCCGCGCGCTGGGCCGCCGCGAACGGCAGCAGCGCCTCGGCGCCCTCGGCGGTGGTGGCCACCACGATGCCGCCCTTGGGCTCCCACTCGACCGCGTCCGCGCCGTCCACCGCGTCCGACGAGGGGGCTCGCCCGGCGAGGGCGGCCAGCACCTCGGGCCACAACCGCCGGGAGAGCTGGGCGAGTTCCAGCTCCGGACCGGGGCCCTTGTCGGAGACCAGGATGTTCCCCTCGCCGTGCGAGGTGGTCGCGGCGGCGGCCCCGGCACGGTCCAGTACGAGTACGTCGAAGCCGGCGACGGCGAGTTCACGGGCGCAGGCGGCGCCGATGATTCCGGCGCCGATGACGACGACTCGTGTTCGGTTCACCGCGCCTCCTCGTTCTGTATGACGAACGATATCGAGGCTATGGCGACACCCTGGAGGTGTCAACGGCGCTCGCGCGGGCCCTCCCGTGCGGACGCGGTCCGGTGCGGCGGGCGCCGCCTAGGGCCTGTCTTCAAAGTAGCGCCGTCCGCCCGTAGGGCGGGGCCTGCGGCGGCTGGTGCGGTGCATCGCAAGGCGGAGGATCGGCCTTGTACTGGGCGTACTTGGGCGATTCCGACAACGCGGCGAGGTGCCGTGCCAGGCGTCGCAGGCCAGGCGGGACTTTGAAGACAGGGCCTAAAGCGTGTTGCAGAAGGCTGTGTC
>NZ_JBHUZM010000171.1:0-14198 GCF_042667665.1 Streptomyces sp. NPDC057307
GTGCCGACACACCGGGCGCACGACGCGCGTTGTCGTCCGCCCCGAAGGGCTTACGGCCTTACGGTCCGCCGAACTCGACCGTGTCCACGTCGAACGAGTTGTTCTGCGGTGACGTGAAGACGAGGTAGAGCCGTTGCGTCCCCTCGTGGGCCTTCACCGGTACGGGATCGGTGGCCCGGTAGACGTCCCAGTCCCCGGTGTTGGGGATCGGGGTGGTGGCGAGCAGTTCGCCGTCCGGGGCGTCGGCGCGCAGTTCGATCGCGCCGACTCCGTACGGCGAGGAGATCTGGTACGTGACCGAGTCGATGCCGTCCACGCTCATCGGCTCGAACGCCACCCAGTCGCCGTCGCTGACGTCGCCGATGCGTTTGCCGTTCGCGGCGCCCGCCTGGTCGACGACGCGTGTGCCCGACTGGCTGTCGTAGTACTCGGCCTGCTTGAGCTTGGGCTGCAGGACGGCCCGCCCGTAGCCGGTCAGCGCCGGTGCCCCGGAGCCGCCGCCGTCGGTGTACTTCGCGTTGAGTACGTAGGTGAGGTCGGCGCCCTCGGGATGGCCGCCCAGGTCACCGGTGTTGACGGTGCCCTCGCAGCCGGGCATGTCGTTCGTCGGGTGCTCGTGGTCGTCGTGCCCGAGTGCCGGGTTGATGGTGACCTTGGAGCAGTCGACGGTTCCGTCCTCCGGGTCGGTGACCGTGACCTTGTACGGGATCTGGTCGCCGAACTCGATGAGTTTGCCGTTGACGGGGAAGTCGATGGTCACCTTCGGCGTCGTGTTGCCCGCGGTGATGGGCACGTTGGCGAAGCCGGACTTGCCGCTGGGGTCCGTGACCTTCAGCTGGGCGCTGAACTCGCCTCCTTCGGTGTAGGTGTGGGTGGCGTTCGCGTCGGTGGAGTCGTAGGTGCCGTCACCGTCGAAGTCCCACTCGTAGGTCAGCGGGTCACCGTCCGGGTCGGCGCTGCCCTCGCTGGAGAAGTCCACCTTCAGCGGGAGCGGTCCGTCGGTGGCGGATGCCTTGGCCTTGGCGACGGGGCTGCGCTGCCCTTGGGCGTAGTCGATGCGGTAGAGGCCCGAGTCGTTGTTGCCGCCGCCGAACTCGCTGCCCCACTCCAGGACGTACAGCGAGCCGTCGGGCCCGAACGTCATGTCCATGGGGCTCTTGAAGGCCACCGAGTCCATGAAGTCGTTGACCTTGAGGAGCTTCTCGTCCTTGTCGAAGCGGACTTCCTTGATGTAGTTGCGTGACCACTCGTAGAGGAAGCTCGCGCCGTCGAAGTACTCGGGGAACTTCGTCTCGGAGGGGTTGTCCGCATCGTACCGGTAGACGGGCCCGCCCATCGGCGCCGAGCCGCCTTCGCCCATCTCCGGGAACTGCCCGGACACGCCGTAGCCGTACCAGAGTTCGGGCTGCTGGATCGGCGGCAGGTCGGTCAGCCCGGTGTTGTTGGGCGAGGGGTTGGTCGGGTTGCCGCAGTCGAACTTCTCGCCGATCACCTCGGTGTCCGGGTTGTACGGCGCGTACGCCTGGTTGTTCCCGTGGCAGAACGGCCAGCCGAAGTTCGCCGGCTTCTTGATGACGTTGTACTCGACCAGGCCCTCGGGACCCCGGTCGGTGGTCGGGAGTCCGCGGTCGGGGCCGTAGTCGGCGAGGTGGACGTAGCCGGTCTTCTGGTCGACGGTGAAGCGGAAGGGGTTACGGAAGCCCATCGCGTAGATCTCGGGGCGGGTCTTGTCGGTGCCCTCCGCGAAGAGGTTGCCCTCCGGGACGGTGTAGCCGCCCTCGTCCGTGGGCTTGATGCGCAGGAGCTTGCCGCGCAGGTCGTTGGTGTTGCCCGCGGTGCGCGCGGCGTCGAGCATCTCCTTGCCCTCGCGCCAGTCGATGGGCGCGTAGCCCTGCCAGTCGGGGTCGAGGTTGGGCGGTACGTCGTCGCCGACGCCCAGGTACAGGGTGCCGTCGGGGCCGAACTCGACGGCGCCGCCGGTGTGTCCGGGCTCGGTGAAGGTACGGGAGCGGTAGGCCGGGACGTCGAGGAGTTTCTTCTCGCTGGCCAGGTCGAGGGTGTTGCCGTGGAGGGTGAAGCGGGAGAGCCGGTTGATGTCCTCGGCTTCACCGGCGGGCGCGTAGTAGAGGTAGACCCAGTGGTTGGTGGCGAAGTCCGGGTCGAGTTCCATACCGACGAGTCCGTCCTCGCCGCCGCTGTAGACGTCGAGCTTCCCGGCGGTGACGGTGGAGTGGGACGCGGGGTCGAAGACCTTCAGTTCGCCGTTGCGCTGCGCGTAGATCGCGCGGCCGTCGTCGGCGACGTCGAGTTCCATGGGGTCGGCGGTGTTGTCGTCGAGGGTGACCTTCTCGTACGCGCCCCAGTCGGTGCCGCCGCAGTCGCCGGGCTTGTCGCCGGCCGCCCACTGGAGTCCGCCGACGACATGGTCGCGGAAGGCTTCCTCGTCGTAGGCGGGGGTGTCATGGCCCATGGCGGTGGCCCAGACCTTGCCGCCGCCGGTGTTGCGGCACCAGGAGATGGGGTGGTCGGCGCCCATGGCGTCGGGGCCGGGGTTGTAGGTCGTCTCGTCGGCGGTGACCAGCACGTGGACGTCGCCGCGCGGGTTCTCGTCGAAGTTGTACCACTCCTCGGGGCGTTCCCAGCGCTCGGGAAGTCCCTTGGTGGAGGGGTGGACCTGGTCGGCGACCTTGGCCGTGCCCTGGAGCACACCCGGCGAGTGGGTGGGCATGTGGGCGCCGCCGTTGATGGTCTCGTCCCACCAGGGGAACGCCTCCTCGACGCCCATGTCGAGGGTGTTGTGGATGGCGACGACACCCTTGCCGCTCTCGAGATACGTTCTCATGGCCTGGCGCTGGGCCTCGGTGTCCCAGACCATGCCGGAGTTCTGGAGCATGACGATCGCGTCGTACTGGGCGAGGTTGTCGTCGCTGAAGACGGTGGGGTCGTCGCTCTGGACGATCTCGAAGCCGTTCTCGGCGGCCTCCTCCTCGAACATGGTGATGCCGTCCGGGATGGACGCGTGGACGTAGCCGACGGCACGGGTGAAGAGGAGGGCCTTGAAGGGGGCCTCCTTCTCGGCGGCTCCGGCGCCGGTGGGCAGGGCGGTCAGCGCGAGCAGCAGGGCGCCGACGCCGACGACGAACGCTCTTCGGATCGCTCTCCCACGACGCTTCCCGTCATGTACATGCCATTTCATGTGCCGGTCCTCTCTGGGGGGATGGGATCGGTCGGGTGGTTCCGGGTCTGGTCGCGTGGTTCCGGGCCTTGTCGCGTGGTTCCGGAATCGAGTGTTTCCGGGTCTCTACCGGACAGCGGCGAGGGCCCGGCGCAGGAAGGCCAGCCCGTCGGTGGCCAGCGCGTCCTGACTGGGTGCCAGGGGGCGCCAGACGGAGGCGGCGACCGCGATCGCGTCGTTGTGCGCGGTGAAGGACTCGATGCACAGGGGCCCCCGGTAGTCGCTGTCCGCGAGCGCGGTCAGGAAGCCGGGCCAGTCGAGGTGGTCGGCGCCGGGTGCGCCCCGGTCGTTGGCGCACACCTGGACATGGACGATACGGGCGCCCGCCTCGCGTACGGCGCCGGGCAGGCCGTGCTCCTCGATGTTCTGGTGGTAGACGTCGAGCGCGATGCCGATGCCCGCCGGGTCCAGGCCGTCCATCGCTTCGAGGCACTGGGCGACGGTGTTGAGCAGACTCGTCTCGTACCGGTTCAGCGGCTCGACGGCGATCGTCACCCCCGCCTCCCGCGCGTGGGTGACGACGGGCGCGATGTGCTCACGCCACTCGGCCCACGCCGCCGCCCGCTCGGCGTCCGACATCCGCCAGGAGCGCCCGACGGCCGTGTAGACCGGACCGGCCACGACGGGCGCCCCGATGGCGTGTGCCGCGTCGACGCAGCGCCGCAGATAGTCCTGGGTGGTGCGCACGGTCGCCGGGTCGGTGGCCACGAGATCCCGGCCCGGCGGCATGACGGCGACGACGGCGGCCGGGGCGAGCCCGGTGGTGTCCAGCAGCTTGGACGCGGCGGCGGGCTCCCAGTCGTCGGCCTGCTCCAGCGGGAGTTCGACGCAGTCGAAGCCCCAGGCGGCCAGCCGTGGCAGCGTCCCGGCGAGGGCCGCGCCGTCGACCGGTGAGTGCCAGATCCACGGGTTGGCGCCGATCGCGAACGGTGTCGGTGTCTCCGTCGGTGCCTCTGCCGGTACGGATGTCTCCGCCGGTGTCGGTGCCGGTGTGCTCACTTGCCGCCCCAGTCCTTCGGGAAGCCGGGCATCGACTCGCAGCCGCACATCGCGTAGTGCAGCGGCGGCATACCGGGCTTGAGGTAGTCGCCGAGGTTCTCCTGGGTGATGGTGGGCTGCGGGAGCTTCCACTCCTTGGGCACGTCCTCGCCCTTGAGGATGTCCAGGGCGGCGATGACGGGCGTACGCCACTGGAACGTCGGGTACGCGGGGGCGATCGCCGTGAGGTCCTTGTCCTGCCACGCCTGGAGGAAGTCCTGCTGGTCCTCCCCGGTGATGGGCGGTACGTCCTTGCCCGCGTCCTCGAAGGCCTCGACGGCGGCGACGGCCGTGGCGCCCGAGTCCATCCACACACCGTCGATGTCGCCGTGCCGGGTGAGCGCGTCGGTGACGATCGACTTGGCCTTGGCCGGGTCGCCGTCAGTGAACTTCACGTCCACGACGTCGAGTTCACTCTTGTCGAAGGCGACCTTCGCGGCCGACCAGCGCGTCTCCAGGACGTCCACGCCGGGCGAGATGCGCAGCGCGAGGATCTTGCCCTTCGGCTTGACCTTCTCGACGAGGAAGTCGGCCGCCACCGCGCCGTACGCGTAGCCGCCGATCGGGTTGACGAAGGTGACGGCGCAGTCGGTCTCGACGCCCCGGTCGAAGACGATGACGGGCACCTTGCCGCACGCCTGCTTCACGGCGGGGGTGAGGGTGGCCGTCGTGTTCGGCGAGACGATCAGCGCGTCGCAGCCGCGGGCGGACAGCTCCTGGATGTCGGAGATCTGCTTGTCGTCCTTGCCCTGGGCGTCCAGGACGGTGAACTTGGTGATCTCCTTGTGGAGTTTCACCTCGGCGCGCATGTTCTTCAGCCCCACCTGGCGCCAGGGATTGAACACGCCGGCGTTGGAGAAGCAGAGTTCGATGTCGCTCGGGTCGGCGGTCCTGTACTGGGCGGTGTCGGTCATCTCCGGGTTGAGCATCTGCTCCCACGGCTTGCCGTCCGGCCCCTCGGGCTTCTCGCCCGCGAGGGCCAACTGGCGTTCGTACTCGGCCTGTTCGAAGAAGCTGGACTGCTTTCCGGTGCCCGCGTCCGCCGTGCTCCCGGCGCCCGAGGCGGCCGGGGGCGACTCGGGTGGCGCGTCGCTCGTGCAGGAGGTGACGAGTACGGCGCCGAGGAGCGCGGCGCCCGCGGCGAGGGCGCGTCGGCGAAGGGGCCGGATGACGGTCATGAGGGTGTTCCTCCCGTGGGGTGCGTACCGGTGGGGGGCGTGGGGCGAGGTGGCACAGGGCCGGGCGACGCGGACCCGGGCGGACCGCCGCCGGACGGCGTACGGCGGTTGCGCAGCCGGGACCAGTCGGCCGCTCCGAGGCCGACGGCGGCGATGACGATGACACCTTGGACGGTGGACTCCAGGGCGCCCGAGACGCCCTGGAGGTTGAGCAGCGTGAAGAGTGCCTGCAGCGAGAAGGCACCGGCCATGGCGGCGATCACCGAGCCCCGCCCGCCGCCGAGGACCACGCCGCCGAGGACGACGGCGGTGATGGCCTCGAACTCGTAGCCCCTGCCCGCCTGCGCGGAGACTCCGGAGAAGCCGCCGACGAGGACGGCGGCGAGCGCGGCGGCCGCGCCGGAGAGGATGAACGCGACGGTCCGCACCCGGATCACCCGTACGCCGGACAGCGCGGCGGCGCGGTCGCTGTCACCGGTGGCGACGAGCGTCCGTCCGAAGTCGGAGCGCATCACCAGGACGGCGACGGTCCCGGCGACCAGGCAGGCGACGACCGCCCAGGGCAGCCAGCCGAAGGCGGTGCCCCGGCCCAACTGGCGGAAGGCGGTGGGCAGTACGCCCTGCGGTGAGCCGCCGGTCCAGAAGAAGACGGCGCCTTCGAGGATGAGCATCATGCCGAGGGTGGTGATGAACGACGGCACCCGCAGGACGGTGGTGATCAGCCCGCTGACCAGTCCGGCCAGGCCGCCGGCGACGAGCAGGACGGCGGTGACCACCAGCCAGTGGGCGTCGGGGAAGGAGCCGTACAACTCGGCCGCGACGACCACGCCCGCGGTGACGATCGCGCCGACGGAGAGGTCGAACTCGCCGCAGACGATGACCAGATACTGCCCGGCGGCCAGGATCACCAGCGGCGCCGCGCGCTTGACGAAGGAGAGGAAGCTGTCGGGTTCGTAGAAGCCGGGGTCGGTGATCAGGAGGGCGAGGAGCAGCAGGGCGAGGAGTACGTAGACGGGGATGCCGGTGCCGAGCGCGCGGACGAGCCGCTTGCCGGGGGCGGCCGTCGGGGTTCGGCCGGCCTTGGTCAGGGGTTCGGTCGGGGCGCTCACGCGGTCCGCCCTTCCGTCAGGGCCTTCGGTGCTTTCGGGGTCCGTCGGGGCCGGGCGTAGATGGCGACGGCGGCGATGATGACGACGCCGCGTACGACATTCTTGAAGAACGGGTCGACCGAGAGCTGGTTGAACACGCTGTCGAGGACGGCGAGGACGAATACGCCGCCGAGGGTGCCCGCCACTCCCCCGCGCCCGCCCGCGAGCGCCGTGCCGCCGAGGACCACGGCGGCGATCGACTCCAGGTCGTAGCGTGCCTCGGTGCCCGCCCAGGGTGCGCCCGCGCCCAGTCGCGCGGCGAGGAAGAGCGCGGCGGCGCCGACGCACAGCGAGCACAGGACGTGTGCGATCACGACGGTGCGCCCGGTCCGTACGCCGGAGAGCCGGGCGGCGTGTTCGTCCCCGCCGGTGGCATACATGTGGTGGCCGAGGCGGGTGCGGCGGGTGATGAGCCACATCAGGGCGGCCACGGCGATGAGCAGGAACACCGAGACGGGGACGGGGCCGATCCGGTCGTAGCCGAGGCGCTGGAAGGAGACGGGCACCTCACCGGCGGGTCCGGTGTAGTTGTCCTCGATCCAGCCGCGCAGGATGAACGCCATGCCGAGGGTCGCGATGAACGCGTTGACCTTGAGCCCGGTGACGATCAGCCCGTTGACGAGTCCGACGGCGACGGACAGCGCGAGAACGGCGAGCACGGCGGTGACGACGCCGCCGTTCGCCATCGTCTCGGCGGCGACGAGCGTGCCGAGGCTGATGAGGTAGGCGACGGAGAGGTCGAGGGAGCCGGTGAGGATCACGGCGGACTGGCCGACGGCGACCAGGCCGAGCGCGACGCAGTTCTGGAGGATCGCGACCGCGTTGGAGGTGGTGAGGAAGTTCCCGCCCTGGGCGGCGACGACGATCCAGCCGAGGACGGTCACGGCGAGCGCCGCGAGCCAGACGCCGACGACGGGGTCGACGGACGGGCGGACGGAGCGGCGCGCCTTCGCCTTGGACAACGATGTCGATCTCGGTGGGGGGCCGGACGGCGCGGGAGCGGATTCGACGGTGGTCACGCGGCGCCCTCCCGTCGGGTGGTCGCGGCGGTCGCGGCGGGCCCGGCCGTCCCGGCATCGGCTTCCGTGTCTTCGTCCGACCCGGTCGTGGCGAGGCGCATGATGCTCTCCTCCGTGGCCCCGGCGGGCAGTTCACCCGCGAGGCGCCCGTCGGACATCACGAGGATCCGGTCGCTCATCCCGATCAGCTCGGGCAGTTCGGAGGAGATGATGAGCACGGCGAGTCCCTCGCGCGCGAGTTCGCGTACGAGGGTGTGGATGGCGGCCTTGGCCCCGACGTCGACGCCCCGCGTGGGCTCGTCGAAGAGCAGCACCCGCGGGTTCGCCGCGAGCCACTTGGCGATGACGACCTTCTGCTGGTTGCCGCCGGACAGGAACTGGGCCTGCTGGTCCTCGCCGCGCGACTGGAGCCGTACGCGGCTCAGGAGCGCGGTGACCTCGCGTCCCGCCGGGGGTCTGCCCCGTACCGCGACGGCGCGGGTGACCAGCAGGGCGTTGTCCCGTACCGACTGGCGCAGGGCCAGCCCCTCGGTCTTGCGGTCCTCGGTGACCAGGGCGATGCCCGCGCGGATCGCCGCGCGCGGCTTCGACGGCCGCAGCGGCTGCCCGCCGACCGTCATGGTGCCGGTGGTGAAGGGCGCGGCGCCGAACAGGGCGCGGGCCAGTGACGTACGCCCCGCCCCCTGGAGGCCCGCGACACCGACGACCTCGCCGGCGCGCAGTGTCAGATCGATGTCCCTGACGCGGGAGTTGCCGCCGCCGGTGACGGTGAGCGTCACGTCGCCGATCTCGTCGGGGCGGGCGCGCGGCGGGTAGTACGCGGTCAGTTCGCGGCCGACCATCGCGCGGACGATGTCGTCCGGGGTGGTGTCGGCGGTGCGCACGGTGGTGACGTGGCGGCCGTCCTTGAGGACGGTGACGCGCCGCGAGAGGTCGAAGACCTCCTTGAGCCGGTGCGAGATGTACAGGATGCCGAGGCCGCGGGCGGTCAGCCGGCGTACGAGGGCCGACAGCAGCGCGACCTCGTGGTCGGCGAGCGGCGCGGTTGGCTCGTCCATGACAAGCCAACGCACGTCGGTGGCGAGCGCCTTCACGATCTCGACGGTCTGCTGCCGGGCGACGGAGAGGTCCCGCACGAGCGTGCGCGGGGTGATGCCCGTCTCGTCGATCTCGGCGAGGAGTTCGGCCGTACGCCGTTCCATGGCGCCGCGGTCGACGAGTCCGTAGCGGGTCGGCTCCCGGCCGAGGAACACGTTCTCGGCGACGGTGCGATGGGCGAGGAGCGCGAACTCCTGGTGGATGATGCCGATCCCGGCGGCCTGCGCCTGGCCCGGGTGGCTGAAGGTGTGCGCCGTTCCGTCGAGCGTGATCGTGCCGGTGTCGGGGGCGTGTTCGCCGGCCAGGACCTTCATCAGGGTGGATTTCCCCGCGCCGTTCTCGCCCACCAGGGCGTGGACTTCGCCGGGTTGAAGATCGAGTCCCACGTCATGGAGCACACGCACCCCGAGAAAGCTCTTGGACACGCCCTGCATCGTCAGCATCCCCTGGCTCCTCGATGGCTCCTCGGTCGCGGTCTGCTGTGCAATGTCGTGACTGGCCTTTGACCTGTCAAGGGTCCAAGCACCGTTCATTTCGGCGGAGTTGACGGAGACTTATGCCGACCGGCGAATCAATGGTGTCTTGTGAGCAGCGAAAGTCGTCCCTAAGGTATTGCCATGTCTGCGCTGCCGGATCACAGCAGTTACGCCGTCTCCCGCACACCGGGCGAGGTGCTCACGCTGATCAGTTCCGGAGCCGCGGCGACGCGCGCGGATCTGTCCCGGATGACGGGCCTCGCGCGCTCCACGGTCTCCCAGCGCGTGGACGCGCTCATCGCGCACGGCTTCGTCGACGAGTCGGGTCCGGAGGCCGGCGGCTCGACGGGCGGCAGGCCGCCGCGCAGGCTCCGGCTCCGTACCCGTGAGCACGCGGTGGCGGGCGTGGACCTCGGTGCCTCGCACTGCCGGGTGGCGCTGATGGACATCGGCGGTACGACCCTGGCCACGCAGGAGGATCCGCTGTCGATCGGGGACGGGCCCGATTCCGTACTGCGCCATGTGGAGCGCACGCTGCACACCCTGCTGGAGAAGTCGGAGCGCGAGCCGCGCACGCTGCGGTCCATCGGGGTGGGGGTGCCCGGGCCGGTCGAGTTCTCCACGGGTCGTCCCGTCGATCCGCCGATCATGCCCGGCTGGCACCAGTATCCGATCCCCGAGTTCTTCGCCTCGCGCTTCGGTGTGCGGGCGCTGGTCGACAACGACGTGAATGTGATGGCCCTGGCCGAACAGCGGCGGGCGTTCCCCGACACCCGTTTCCTGCTCTACATCAAGGTGGGTACGGGCATCGGCTGCGGCATCGTCGCCGACGGCAGGCTGCATCGGGGCGCGCAGGGCAGCGCGGGCGACATCGGGCACATCAAGGTGAGCGACCAGGAGGACGCCTGCCGGTGCGGGAACTTCGGCTGTCTGGAGGCGGTGGCGGGCGGTGCCGCGATCGCGGCGAAGCTGGCGGGCCTCGGGCTCGACGCCGCGTCGGGCAGTGATGTCGTACGGCTGGTGAAGTCCGGCAACAGGGACGCCCTGCGCATGGTGCGCGAGGCGGGCCGCGCGGTCGGCGAGGTGCTGGCGGGGCTGGTGAACTTCTTCAACCCCGACACGGTGGTGCTCGGCGGCGCGCTGGCGGCCGTGCACGACCAGTTGCTGGCGGGCGTACGTGAGGCGGTGTACCGGCGGTCCCATCCGCTGGCCACGCATGTGCTGCGGATCGAGCCGAGCCGTACGGGTGAGAACGCGGCGGCGTTCGGGGCGGGGATCCTCGCGATCGAGCACGCCCTGTCGCCGGCCCAGGTGGACCGGCAGTTGGCGCGCGACCTCACCAGCTGACCGGGCCGTGTTTCACCGGTCCCGCCGGTACGGGACCTTGCCTGACGATCCGTCACGTTCAAGAAACGTCAAGGCCGGACCAATATCGTTCCAGGTCGGTCGAGTCCGCTCATTGGTTCACACCACTGACGCGCCGCAGGCCCGTGGCCTTGTCACCGGGACAAGTCCGCAACACGCGCGCTGACGTGCGAAATCCTTGCCGCCACGCCTGATTGACGGATCGCCTTCAAGCCGATACCCCTGTACCCCTGCCCTGTACTCCGCACGCCGCACCCCGTACCACCTGTCGCGTGCCGGGTACGGCCCCGCGGGCGCTTCGCGCACCACGTCACTGGAGGCTGCATTGCAAGGTTCCGCCCCCACACCCGTCAGAACGGTCCGCAGACGTGCGGCGCGCACGGCGGGCGCCGTCGCCTCGGCCGCCCTGCTGCTGCCCCTGGTGTCGGCCTCCCCCTCCGCCACCGCCGAACAGCCCACCGCCGGCTCGCTGCAGAGCGACTTCGCCGCGGCGGCGGCCCGGTACGACGTACCGCGGAGCGTCCTGCTCGGCGTCTCCTACCTCCAGTCGCGGTGGGACACCCACAGCGGCGCCCCCAGCGTGACCGGCGGCTACGGCCCCATGCACCTCACCGACGCCAGGACCGCGATCGCCGAGGCACCCCACCACTCGCACGGCACCGAGGACGCCCGCGGCGACACGTCCCGCCCGGTGAAGACGGGCGCGCCGGACGCGGTCCGCGAGGCCGTCGTACCCGAGAACTCCCAACTGCCCGCACGGCTGCGCACCGTCGACCGGGCCGCGAAGCTCACCGGACAGTCCGCCGAGCGGCTCAGGCAGGACCCGGCCGCCAACATCCGCGGCGGCGCGGCCCTGCTGGCCGACGCCCAGCGCGCGCTCGGCAAACCGCTGAGCGCCGACCCGGCCGACTGGTACGCGGCCGTCGCCCGCTTCTCCGGCGCCGACGACTCCGCCACCGCCGCGACGTACGCGAACGACGTCTACGCGGTGATCCGGGACGGCCAGCGGCGTACGACCGACAGCGGGCAGCGGGTGTCGCTGCCGGCCACGCCGGGTGTAGCGCCCGACACCTCGCAGGTGTCGACGCTCGGGCTGCGCAAGGCCGACGCGGGCGGGACCGAGTGCCCGCGCACCGTGGCCTGCGAGTGGATCCCGGCGCCGTACGAGGAGTTCGGCGAGGGCGACTACGGCAACCACGACAAGGCCGACCGCCCCAAGGCGGGGTCCCCCTCCATCGACTCGATCGTCATCCATGACACCGAGGCGACCTGGGACACCACGCTCCAACTGGTCCAGGACCCGACGTACGTCTCGTGGCACTACTCGCTGCGCTCGTCCGACGGGCACATCGCGCAGCACGTCCCGCTGAAGGACGTCGGCTGGCACGCGGGCAACTGGTACGTCAACTCCACCTCGGTGGGCCTGGAGCACGAGGGTTTCCTGGTCTCCCCCGACGCCTGGTACACCGAGGCGATGTACCGGACGTCGTCCCGGCTGGTCCGTTATCTCGCCGACCGGTACGACATCCCGCTGGACCGGCAGCACATCATCGGCCACGACAACGTGCCCGGCACGACCGCGTCGACCATTGCCGGGATGCACACGGACCCGGGTCCCTACTGGGACTGGGCGCACTACTTCGAGCTGCTGGGCAAGCCGTTCAAGGCGGCCGGCGGGCGTGACGCGGGCGCGGTGACGATCCGGCCCGACTACGCGTCGAACCAGCCGGTCTACACGGGCTGTGTGACGGCCGGTCAGGCGTGCGCCCCGCACGGCTCGGGGGCGGTCCGGCTGCACACCGCGCCGGACGCGGCGTCGCCGCTGGTCAAGGACATCGGTCTGCGGCCGGGCGGCGGGGACTCCACGACCGGCGTCAACGACCTGGGCGCACGCGCGTCGACGGGCCAGCAGTTCGCCGTCGCCGGACGCGAGGGCGACTGGACGGCGATCTGGTACCTCGGCCAGAAGGCGTGGTTCCACAATCCGCGTACGGCCCCCACGGCCGTGAGCGCCGAGGAACGGGTGCTCACACCGAAGGCCGGTCTCGCGGAGGTGCCGGTGTACGGAAGGGCCTACCCGGAGGCGTCGGCGTACCCGGCCGACATCCCCGCGCAGGCGATCTCGCCGTTCCCGTACAAGCTGCTCGCCGGTCAGAAGTACGTGGTCGGTGACCGGGTGCCCGGCGCGTACTACTTCGCGCCCACCTTCGACACCACGGGTCACCGCGTGGTGAGCGGCGAGGAGCAGTACTACGAGATCCAGTTCGGACACCGGGTCGCCTATGTGAAGGCGTCCGATGTCCGGGTCCTGCCCTCGGGCCGCTGAGACGCGGCCCTCGTAGGGCGACGGGCGCCACCGGTCTGTGGGGGGCCGGTGGCGCCTTGCTCCTTCCGCACGCGTGGGCAGTGGCTCAGTAGCGGAGCACCGCCGCGATCCGTTCGTGCCCGGCGAGCACGTCGTCGTCCAGGAACACGACCTGCGCGCCGCCGTCCAGGGCCGACTCGACCAGTTCGTCGACGATGTCGTCCTGCACCTCACGGCCGAGGGCCGCACCGTCCGCGCCGTCGACCGGGATCAGATGCCCTTCGCTGACCCGGGCGGACCGCTGGAAGTGCTCCTCCACGGCCACCAGGCCGGCCCTCTTCTCCCGTACCGCCTCCCAGACCTCGTCCAGACCGGCGGCGAAGGTACGGCTGCTCCTGGCGTCGTCCAGCTGGACCAGGACCTGGCGCTCCTCGTCGCGCGCGTACGCCTCGGCCAGCGGCCGCAGCGCCTTCGCCAGCACATGGGCCGGGCCGTCCGTCAGGCCGCCCTTGGCCAGCCTGCCGGTGGCGGACCGGGCGGTGCTGCCCGCCTCCTCCAGCAGGGCGAGCGCGGGGGCGACGCCGACCAGATAGAACGGGCGGGGGCTCGCGGCCAGCACGGCGGTGAAGGCGTCGTCCACGGACCGCATGAACTTACGGGTGTCCTCGTCCATGAAGTTGCTCGGCGGGTTGCCGACCCGCTCCAGGCGTTCCACGTCCCATGTGGCCTCGGAAGGCGTCGCGGGGAAGCCGTCGGCGCGGTGCTCGTGCAGGGAGTCGCCGACACCGCTCCACAGCGTCGCGTGGTCGGCGGCGACGTTCAGCACCCAGTAGTGGTGGCGCTGGACGGTGGCCGCCACCAGGTTCCGGGTGAGATAGGTGTCGCTGATGACGACCGACTCGGGCGTCTCGCGGGGCAGGTACCAGACCTGGTGTTCCTCGGCGTCGGCGAGAATCAGCAGCCCGTCGAGCTTGTGACGCAGATCCACCTCCGCCACCGCCTCGTCCAGCCGCCCCCTGACCGCCTGGCGTGTGGCCTTGGGCACGTCCGGATCGGCCTCCATCCGGTGCACGGCCTCGGAGAGGACGTTGCGCAGGCGCACCGGGTCCTGGTCGCTCCACGGCTCGTGCCGATGGGTGGGCATTGTCAGGGACACCGCCGGATACGGCCGCTGCTTCCGCAGGCTCCGCAGGACTTCGGGCGTCAGATCGTTGCTGTCCATGCTGCCCCTTCGCTCGGCGGAGGTCCCACACCGGCGAGCGGCCGGCTGGAGTACCCCGGACCTGCTTCCATCTTGCGGGACGCCGCCGACATCCGCAGGGGCACGGAGCCGTCG
>NZ_JBHUZM010000172.1:0-14112 GCF_042667665.1 Streptomyces sp. NPDC057307
GCCGCGTACAGACGGCCCGCCCGGCGATCGGGAACACACACGCGCGCTACAAGCTCACGCTAGTTCGTGGTGAACCCCACCACGAGGTACTCCTTGCGGTCACCGGCGGTGCTCGGCTCGCTGATCAGCGTCTCCGAGGTGTACATCCGGCCGTTGGCGAACCGGACCTCCGCGCCGTCCAGCGAGAAGCTGGTCTCGGCCTCGCGGACCGACTCCTCGCCCGGGTTCTCCATGAGAACCGTCTCCTTGAAGGTCCCGCCGTCGATGGAGACGATCTGTCCGCCCTTGTCGTAGGGCGGCCACTTGTACGCGATGATGTTCGAACCGTCCATGCGCAGCGGGTACATCGCGTAGCGCTCACCCGCGTCGGCCCGGTCCGTCGTGGCCTTGCCGGTCGCGAGGTCGAAGGAGACGATCTCGTTGGTCTGGCCGTAGTCCTCGCCGGTACCCTCGTGCTCCTCGGTCGGCACATAGATCCTGTCGTTGCCGACGGCGAGCTTGCTGCACTGCTCGACCTCGGTGGCCCCGCAGTTGGCCGCGTACTTGTCGCCGTCCACCGGGATCTTGGCGCGCAGCTTGCCGGTCTTCTCGTCGATGGAGAAGAAGTCCGAGATGCTGCTGCCGTCACCGGCGGTGTCGCCGACGTCGGCCGCGACGACGAGCGGCTTGGTGGAGACGACGGACACGTACTCGACGCCGGCGGGCAGCTTGAACTCGGAGATCGGCGACCCGTCGGACGGCTTCAGGTTCTGGACGATGACCGTCGGGTTGTCGTACGAGCCGCACTTGCGGGCCGCGACGAGCCCTTCGCCGCCGCCGTAACCCATGTCGTAGCAGCCGTCGGCCTTGATCTCGGGCTTCCACAGGTTGGCGCCGGAGCCGAGGTCGAAGGCCGCGCCGCCGTCGGTACCGCCGACGGCGACGGTCGTACCGCTGAGGGTGACCTCGCGGAAGGCGGCCTTGTCGTCACCGGCGTTGCCGCCCGTGACCGACTTGGTCCACAGCAGCTTGCCCAGGGCGAGGTCGATCGCGCCGACCTCGGTGCACTGGACGTACTTCTCCTTGGCGGTCGGCTTGCTCGCGGCGAAGACGACGGCCGTCTTGTTGTCCTCGGTGGCGTGGCGCGAGGCGGCGCAGACCTGGCCGGGCAGCGGGATGGTCCAGAGCTGTTTGCCGGTGTCGGGCTCGTAGGCGACGATCTGGTTCACACCGGTCTTGATGTACGCCTTGTCGGTGATCCACGAGCCGGACACGTCGGTGATGTCGCCGACCTTGGGCTGCGGCAGCTGGAAGGCGACCTTCGACTTGGTGTTGGCCGGGGGCTTCTCCTTGCCGCCGCCGAGGGACTTGTCGTCCTGGCCGTCCTTCTTGGTGTCCTTGGAGTCGGACGTCTTGGCCTGGTCGTCCTTGTCACCGTCGCCGGAGGCGAAGTAGACGCCACCGCCGACGATCAGGACGACGGCGACCACCGCGGCGATGATGATCTGCGCCTGCGTGCTGATCTTCTTGCCGCCGCCGGGCGTACCGGGGCCGCCCTGGCCGGGCTGGACGTACGGCTGGCCCGGCTGGGTGTACGGCTGGCCGGGCTGGGTGTACGGCTGGCCGGGCTGCTGCGGGTAGCCGTACTGGGGCTGGCCCTGCTGCGGGTACCCGTACTGCGGCTGTCCCGTCGGCTGGGTCGGCGGCTGCTGCGAGTGGCCGTATCCCGGCTGTCCGGGGGGCTGCTGCGGCGGCTGGCCCTGCTGCGGATAGCCGTACTGCGGCTGTCCGGGAGGCTGTTGCGGGTAGCCGTAACCGGGCTGCTCGGGCGGCGGTGTCGGGGCGCCGAACCCGCCAGGGGGCGGCTCGGTCGGGGCGCCGAAGCCACCGGCGGGTGGCTCCTGCGGCTTGCCGAACCCGCCCTGCGGGGGTTCGTTGGGCGGCTGGGGCGGCTGCGTCATGGCGTGCTTACCTCGGAGAGATGAGTGTGCGTACGGAGCGGGAGAGAAGGAGAGACACGGCGCGTCACTTGCCGAACGCCATCATGGTCTTCGTCTCCATCTCCGCCTTGTCGTCGGTGGCGCTGACCCGGCTGCTGGTCACGTAGAACCGCCCGCCCACGTAGTCCAGTTCGGAGTCGTAGAAGGAGTTCTCGATCTCGGAGGTGGACTCCGGGTTCTGGAGCAGCACCTTCGGGGCGCCTCCGGTGGGCGCCAGGGTCGCGATGGCGCCGCCCTTGTCGTACGCCGGCTCGAAGTAGAGGACCACGTTCGCGCCCTCCATCCGCAGCGGCGTCATGACGCGCTCGGCCGGGGCCTTGGCGCGCCACTTGGCCTTGCCGTTGGCGAGGTTGAAGGCGACGACCTCGTTGGTGCCCTTCGATCCGGTCTCGCTGGGCTGCGTCGCCATGTAGAAGGTGTTGGCGTCGGCGGCGACGCCGGTGCAGCCGTCCAGGTTGGCGCCGAACACGATGAAGCTGCCACCGCAGTTGGGCTGGAACTTGTCCTTGCCGCCGTCGATCTGGGACCGCACGGTGCCGTTGTCGTTGAGCGCGACGATGGCCCAGGACTTCTTGTCCGGCTCGGTCAGCGACAGGACGATCGGGTTGCTCGAATAGACCTTGTCGAGTTCCCAGTTGGTCTTGAGCTTGTACGTCCAACGGGCCTTGCCGGTGGTCGGGTCCAGCTCCTGCACCTGGTTCTGCTGCTTGTCGATGTCACCGCCGGGGCACGACTCGGCGGCGATCATCCGGGGGCCGCTCGCGACGGCGTTGGGCTGGCAGTTGCCGGGCACCTTGTCGAAGAGCGCCTTGCCGTCGCTCATCCGGAAGGCGTTGACGTGGCCGGTGCGGGCCGCGGAGACGGTGTCGCCGTTGATGGAGAGGGTGATGTCGGACAGGAAGTCGAAGTTGCCCTGCTGCTTCAGCTCCTGCTTCCAGCCGCCCTTGCCGGTCTTGAGGTCGATCTCCTGGAGGACGGAGCAGTCGGACTTCTCCGAGACACCGTCCTTGATCCCGAGAACGATCCTGCCGTCGTCCGTGGACGTCGACGGGGCCGCGCACACCTCGGCGGGCAGGGTGAGGGTCCACTTCTGCTTGCCGTCCGCGGCGCTGTAGCCGGCGATCTTCTTGTACATGGCCTTGACGACGACATCGCCGGCGAACCACGGGCCGTACACGTCGGCGCCGTTCTTCGGCAGGTCGACGTCGTTCTTCTGGAGCCACAGGACCTTCGACTCGCCGTCCTTGCGCCCGGCGTTGAGGTCGTCCTGCGCGTCGCGCCCGCCGCCGGTGCCGTCGCCGTCGTCCGGGGTGGACTCGCCGGTGGGCTTGGCGTCCTTGTCCTTGCTGACGTTCTTCTTGCCGCCGCTGTCGTCGTCACCGCCGGCGAAGAACCAGGTGCCGCCGCCGATGACGAGCAGCCCCGCGACGGCCGCCGCGATGACGACACCGGGCTTGCGCTTGAAGAAGCTGCCGCCGCCGTTGCCGCCCGGGGGCGGGGTGGGCGCGCCGGGGAACTGCTGGGGCGGGTAGCCCCCGCCACCGCCGTACGGGTTGGGCTGCTGGCCGTACGGTCCCGGCTGGTTGTAAGGGCCGGGCTGCTGGCCGTAGGGACCCGGCTGGTTGTACGGGCCGGGCTGGCCCTGCGGCGGCTGCTGCCCGTACGGGCCGGGCTGGTTGTACGGCCCCGGCTGGTCCGGCTGGCCCGGCGGCTGGCCGGGGACGGGCGGCGTCTGCGGGTAGCCGTACTGCGGCTGCCCTTGCGGCGGCCCCTGCGGGTACCCGTATCCCGGCTGTTGGCCCGGCTGCTGTCCCGGCGGCGGTGGCTGGCTGGGCGGCTGGGTCATCAGCGCTTCCCCCTTGTCGTACGGTCCTTCGTCCGATCGGTCTCCCCCGCTATTCCTGCTGGCTGGAAATCGGCTGTCGTTCGTGTCAGCCGGGGCCACCGGAATGGAGCGATTCGGGCTTGGGAATCCGCAGTGTCACGTCAGTCGAGCGGGCCTTCTTTGTATCACTCGCACCCCTGTACGGGAGGGGCCGGTCCGCCCCTGTTCCCAAGGGAGGACCGGCCCGTGATGCTGTCGTTACGAGGTCTGTACCGGACCTCTACGCGTCCTCGGCCAGCTCCATCCAGCGCATCTCCAACTCGTCGCGCTGCGCGACGAGTTCACGGAGTTCACTGTCGAGTTTCGCCACCTTGTCAAAGTCCGTGGCGCTTTCGGCGATCTGTCCGTGAAGGGTGGTCTCGCGGGTCGACATCTTGTCGAGTTGCCGCTCGATCCGCTGGAGTTCCTTCTTCGCGGCGCGGTTGTCCTTCGCCGACGCGGCGGGCGCGGCGGCCGGCGCGGGTGCTCCGCCGGAGCGCGCCGGGGCGGACGCCGGAGGCGCCGACTCGACGACCTTGCGCCGCCGTTCCAGGTACTCGTCGATACCGCGCGGCAGATGACGCAGGGCGGCGTCGCCGAGGAGCGCGTACACCTTGTCCGTGGTCCGCTCGATGAAGAACCGGTCGTGGCTGATGACGACCATCGAACCGGGCCAGCCGTCGAGGAGGTCTTCGAGCTGGGTGAGCGTCTCGATGTCGAGGTCGTTCGTCGGCTCGTCCAGGAACAGCACGTTGGGCTCGTCCATCAGCAGCCGCAGGATCTGCAGCCTGCGCCGCTCACCGCCGGACAGGTCACCGACGGGCGTCCACTGCTTGTCCTTGCTGAAGCCGAACTGCTCGCAGAGCTGCCCGGCGGTCATCTCCCGTCCCGTACCGAGGTCGACCCGGTCGCGCACCTGCTGCACGGCCTCCAACACCCGGAGCGTGGGCTTGAGTTCGCTGACCTCCTGGGACAGATACGCCAGCTTGACGGTCCGGCCGACGATCACCTTCCCGGCCTCGGGCTGGACGTCGCCCTGTGTACGGGCCGCCTCGGCGAGCGCGCGCAGCAGGGACGTCTTGCCCGCGCCGTTGACGCCGACGAGGCCGATGCGGTCGCCGGGGCCGAGCTGCCAGGTCAGATGCTTGAGCAGCACCTTCGGCCCGGCCTGGACGGTGACGTCCTCCAGGTCGAAGACCGTCTTGCCGAGGCGCGCGTTGGCGAACTTCATCAGCGACGAGGTGTCGCGGGGCGGCGGCACGTCCGCGATCAGTTCGTTGGCGGCCTCGATGCGGTAGCGCGGCTTGGAGGTACGGGCCGGCGGGCCGCGCCGCAGCCACGCCAGCTCCTTGCGCACCAGGTTCTGCCGCTTGGACTCCTCGGTGGCGGCGATGCGCTCGCGCTCGGCGCGGGCGAAGACGTAGTCGGAGTAGCCACCCTCGTACTCGTGCACCGCGCCGCGCTGCACGTCCCACATCCGCGTACAGACCTGGTCCAGGAACCACCGGTCGTGCGTCACGACGACGAGGGCGGAGCGGCGCTCGCGCAGATGCCGGGCCAGCCAGGAGATGCCCTCGACGTCGAGATGGTTGGTCGGCTCGTCGAGGATGATCACGTCCTGCTCGGCGATGAGCAGCTTCGCGAGGGCGATCCGGCGCCGCTCGCCACCGGACAGCGGCCCGATGACGGTGTCGAGCCCCTGCGGGAACCCGGCCATGTCGAGCCCGCCGAACAGCCCGGTGAGGACGTCCCGGATCTTGGCGTTGCCGGCCCACTCGTGGTCGGCGAGATCCCCGATGACCTCGTGCCGGACGGTGGCCTCGGGATCGAGCGAGTCGTGCTGCGTGAGCACCCCGAGCCGGAGCCCGCCACTGTGCGTGACCCGCCCGGTGTCGGCCTCCTCCAGCTTGGCGAGCATCCGGATGAGGGTGGTCTTGCCGTCCCCGTTCCGCCCGACGACCCCGATCCGGTCCCCCTCGGAGACGCCGAGAGAGACACCGTCGAGCAGCGCACGGGTGCCGTACACCTTGGTGACTGCCTCGACATTGACCAGATTGACGGCCATTTCACTCCTGCTACGGGACGGATGGATCGACTGCCCAGGGTAGTCGGCGCGGGAGGCGGTCCGGGTGGTGGGCCGGGCGGGCGGTCGGGTGGTGGGCGAGGCGGCGAACGGACCGGCGCATTGGTCTAGTCCAAGCACTCCTGTCTCTGTATTCTCATCCGTGACCGGCAGCACACAAATCCTTCACCCAGGTTGCGCGCCGGCGCGGGCGACGCCCACCCAACACTGCCCAAGCAGCCGGGTCCCCCATTCGCCGCCTCTAGGAGTCACGGTGAAAGTTCGCACCAGAAGCTCGGCGATCATCGGCACCATCTCTCTCATCGCCGCCTCCCTCGCACTGACCACGGCCTCCGCCGACGAGCCTCGCGGCCCGCGTCCGGCGGCCGAAGTGGCGCTCACGGAAGTGGCCAAGGCCCAGAACCCCATCGCCGGCACCGCCGGGCCGCGTGGCACGGTCTGGATCGCCGAACGCGCGGGCACCGTAAGGGTCCTGACCGGCCAAGGACTCAGCGCGCCCGTGCTCGACATCTCCGCCGACACCACCACCGACGGCGAACGCGGCCTGCTGGGCGTGGCGTTCGACAAGAACTTCGCGCACTTCTACATCTCTTACACGGACCTCGAAGGCACCAGCACCGTCGACGAGATCGCCCTGCGGAACGGCAAGCTCCAGCCGCAGACCCGGCGCACCGTCATCACCCAGACCCAGCCGTACGAGAACCACAACGGCGGCGACATCAAGTTCGGCCCCGACGGCTACCTCTACATCGCACTCGGCGACGGCGGCTCCGGCGGCGACCCGCACGGCAACGGCCAGAAGCTCGACACCCTGCTCGGCAAGATCCTGCGGATCGACCCGGCCGGCGGCAAGTACAGCGGCAAGCCCTACACGATCCCGAAGAGCAACCCGTTCGTGAACGACCCCAACGCCAAGGACGAGATCTGGGCGTACGGGCTCCGCAACCCCTGGCGGTTCTCCTTCGACTCCGGCACGGGCGACATGCTGATCGCCGACGTCGGCCAGAGCGACTGGGAGGAGATCGACTGGGCCTCGGCGAAGAGCAAGGGCGGCGAGAACTACGGCTGGGCCTCCATGGAGGGCACCCATCCCTTCCGGGGCGGCACGGAGCCCGCGAACCACACACCCCCGGTCTACGAGTACGACCGCACCGGCCTGGGCTGCTCGGTCACGGGCGGTTTCGTCTACCGGGGCAAGGCGATCCCGGCCCTCAAGGGCCAGTACGTGTACAGCGACTACTGCGACGGCACGGTGCGCACCCTGAAGCTGAAGAACGGCAAGGTGACCGGCCAGAGCGACCTCGGCGTCACCAACGGCGAGGTCATCTCCTTCGTGCAGGGCGGCGACGGCGAGCTGTACGTGCTCGCGATCGGCGGCAGCGTCTCCCGTATCGACCCCGCGTAGAACCCGCGTAACCCCTACTCAGGTCAGGCCCGGTGCCGCGCTCGCGGCACCGGGCCGTCCCATGGGTAGAGGCAGGGCGGCGGCGGCAAGTCGGCGGACGTCGAATCGGCCGAGGTAAATGGACGGGTATTGGTCTAGGCCAGACCACACCTGTCTCTGTATCCTCACCCGTGACCAGTAGCACTCAATCCCCCCACCCAGGTTGCGTGCTGGCACGGGCGACGCCCCCTACAACTGCGCACAGCTCCGCCCGAGCAGCCGGGTCCCCCCACTCGCCGCCTCTAGGAGTCACGGTGAAAGTTCGCACCAGAAGCTCGGCGATCATCGGCACCATCTGCCTCATCGGCACCCTGGCCCTGGGCCCGGCCTCCGCCGACGAGCCCACCGCCGCCGCCCCACAGCAGGCGTCGGTCGCGCTCACGGAAGTGGCCACCGCCCAGAATCCTGTCGCCGGCGCCGCCGGCCCCGGCGACACCGTCTGGATCGCCGAACGCGCGGGCACCGTACGGGTCTTGACCGACCAGGGCCTCGGCGAGCCCGTCCTCGACATCTCCGCCGAGACCACCACCGACGGCGAACGCGGCCTGCTGGGCATCGCGTTCGACAACGAACTGGCGCACTTCTACATCTCGTTCACGAATCTCGAAGGCACCAGCACGATCGACGAGTTCGCGGTACAGGACGGCGCGATCCAGCCGGACACCCGGCGCACCGTCCTCACCCAGACGCAGCCGTTCGAGAACCACAACGGCGGCGACATCAAGTTCGGCCCCGACGGCTATCTCTACATCGCGTTTGGCGACGGCGGTTCGGGCGGCGACCCGCAGGGCAACGGCCAGAACCTCGACACCCTGCTCGGCAAGATCCTGCGGATCGACCCGGCCGGCGCCGAGCCGTACGCCGTCCCGGCGGACAACCCGTTCGTGAGCGACCCCAACGCGAAGGACGAGATCTGGTCGTACGGGCTCCGCAACCCGTGGCGCTTCTCCTTCGACTCCGCCACGGGCGACATGCTGATCGGTGATGTCGGCCAGAGCGAGTGGGAAGAGATCGACTGGGCCTCCGGGGACAGCAAGGGCGGCGAGAACTACGGCTGGGCCTCCATGGAGGGCAACCACCCCTTCCGCGGCGGCACCGAGCCCGCGAACCACGTCCCGCCGGTCCACGAGTACGACCGCAACGGCCTGGGCTGCTCGGTCACCGGCGGCTTCGTCTACCGAGGAGACGCGATCCCCGATCTCCAGGGGCAGTACGTCTACAGCGACTACTGCGACGGCACGCTCCGCACCCTGACGATCGAGAACGGTGCCGTGACCGGCCAGGGCGACCTGGGAGTCAACGGCGGCGAGGTCATCTCCTTCGTCCAGGACGGCGACGGCGAGCTGTACGCGCTGGGCCTCGGCGGCAGCATCTCCCGCGTCGACCCCGCGTAACCCTTCCTCATGTCAGGCCCGGTGCCGCGGTCTCGGCACCGGGCCTGACGCGCGCTCCGGCGCGTCGACCCGGTCGGGGGTACCGGCCGTCCAGGTGACGCGACATCATGAACCCTCATCCAGGGGGTGGTTGGTGTGGCCGTGCGCAGGCCGTCTCGGCAGGAGATCAATCGGCGTGGCGGGAGTGCGGGGTTCGTGGGGCGCCGTGGGGAACTGGCGGTGTTCCGGGAGACGTTCGCGCGCAATCCCGAGGAGGTCGACTTCCCCTATCTGTTCCATGTGCACGGCAACGGCGGGGTGGGGAAGTCGACGCTCGTGCACCAGTGGGAGGCGACCGCGCGTGAGCAGACGTCGGTGGTCACCGCCTTCGTGGACGACGAGGTGCACGACGCGCTCGAAGCGATGGAGACGGTCAGCGCCTGGCTGGGCCGGCAGGGACATCCGCTGAAGAAGTTCGACAAACAGCTCGCCACCTACCGGCAGCGCCGTCACCAGGCGGAGAGCACAGCACCCGCGCAGCAACCGGCCGCCGGGGAAGCGGGCTCCGGGGAGCCCGTACCGGCATCGCCGTCGAGCATGGTCGCGGCACAGGTGGGCCTGGCGGGGCTGGGGATGCTGCCGGTGGTGGGGGCGTTCGCCGGAGCGATGGATCCGGGACAGGTCGCGCTCGGGGCGGACCGGATGCGGGCGATGCTGAACACACGGCTGCGCAATCACGATGACGTACAACTCGTGATGAAGCCGTTGGCGGGCCTGACGCCGGTGTTCCTGGAGGATCTGGCGGAGGTGGCGGAGCGGTGCGAGCGGGTGGTGCTGTTCTTCGACGTGTACGAGCGGACCGGCCCGGTCCTGGACGCCTGGTTGCAGAGCATCATCTTCACCGAGGACCACGGCACCCTGCCGGTCAACGCGCAGATCGTGCTGTCCGGCCGGTCGCAGTTGGAACCCCGCGTCTGGGGAGACCACTTGGGCCAGGTCGTCGAGGTGGGCCTGGACGTGTTCACCGAGGACGAAGCACGCACGCTGCTCGCCGCTCGCGGAGTCACCAGCGAGCAGAACGTCGAACTGGTCCTGCGTCTGTCAGGGCGGCTGCCGCTCCTGGTCGACATGCTCGCCCGCGGCGGCCGGAACGCCGACGAGACCGTCATCGACCGCTCCGAGACCGCGGTCGAGAGATTCCTCAAATGGGAACCGGACACCGAGCGCCGCAAAGCCGCGCGGGCCTGCGCACTGCCCCTCCAACTCGACGAGGACATCTACCGGGTCGCCGCCCCCGACTCCACGGCCGACGGCTACCCATGGCTTCGCGCCCTGGCCTTCGTCTCCCACCAGGCCGGCCGCTGCCGCTACCACGACGTCGTCCGCGACACGATGCTCCGCCTGCAACGCACCCAGTCGCCCACCCAATGGCAGCAGCAGCACACCCACCTGGCCGACGCCTTCGAGCAATGGCGCCGAGCTGTCGAAGCCGGCCTGGGCACGGACGCCGACACCCACGCGTACTGGGACGACGCCACCTGGCGCGAACACCGCCTCAACGAGACCTACCACCGCCTGTGCGCGGCCCCCCGCACCGCACTGCCCGACGCCCTCCTGCAGACCGTCCACGCGATCGACCACGACCTGACCACGCTGCGCCGCTGGGCCCAGGTCCTCGGCCAGGCGGGCCGCGACGCCGACTCGCCTGTGCTCGGCACGTGGGGCCAACGCCTCGAGACCACGGCGGAACAGGAAGGGGCGAGTATCGCCGTACTGACGGCGCTGCTCACCGCCCCTGAGCTGGACGCCGCCGCCCGCGCACTGGCCCGCCTGGTCCGCGCGCGCGACCACCGATTCGCGGGGGACTACGACGACGCCTTGGCCGACTACGCGACGGTCTACGGACTGGCCCCCGATTCCGCACGGCTCTACGCGGGCCGCGGGGAGACCTACCGGCTCATGGCCCGCTACGAGGAAGCCCTCACCGACCTCAACCACGCCGTCGAACTCGACCCCGAACTGGACTGGGCCATCTCCAGCCGCGGGGAGACCTACCAATCGCTGGGCCGCTACGAAGAATCGCTGACCGACCTCAGCCGCGCGATCGAGATCAACCCCAACTCGGCCTGGGCCATCGCCAACCGCGGCGAGACCTACCGGCTCATGGGCCGCTACGACGAAGCCCTCACCGACCTCAACCACGGCGTCGAAATGGACTCCGACTACGCGTGGGCCATCGCCGGCCGAGGCATGACCTACGAATCCCTGGGCCGCTACGAGGAAGCCCTCACCGACCTCAACCGCGCCATCGAAATGGACCCGGAATACGCGTGGGCCATCGCCGGCCGAGGCAAGACGTACCAGTCCCTGGACCGCTACGACGAAGCCCTCACCGACCTCACGCGCGCCATCGAACTCAACCCCGAACTGGGCTGGGCCATCGCCGACCGAGGTGAGAACCACCGGCTCATGGGCCGTTACGACGAAGCCCTCGCCGACTTCAACCGCGCCATCGCAAATGCCCCCCGCTACGCGTGGGCCATCGCCAGCCGAGGCCAGACCTACCAATCCCTGAACCGCCACGAAGAAGCCCTCACCGACCTCAACCACGCCATCGAACTCAACCCCGAACTGGGCTGGGCCATCGCCGAGCGCGGTCTGAACCACCGAGTGGCGAAACGCTACGACGAAGCCCTCACCGACCTCACGCGCGCCATCGAAACCATGCCCAACTCGGCCTGGGCCATCGCCAACCGCGGCGAGACCTACCGACTCAAGGAGCGTTACGAGGAAGCCCTCGCCGACTTCGACCGCGCCATCGAACTCACCCCCGACTACACGTGGGCCATCGCCAGCCGAGGCCAGACCCACCAATCCCTGAACCGCCACGAAGAAGCCGTCACCGACCTCACCCGCGCCATCGAACTCACCCCCGACTACACGTGGGCCATCGTCAGCCGAGGCGAGAGCTACCAATCCCTGGGCCGCCACGACGCGGCCCTCGCCGACTTCACCCGCGCCATCGAACTCACCCCCGACTCCGCGTGGGCCATCTGCCACCGAGGCGAGAACTACCGGCTCATGGGCCGTTACGACGAAGCCCTCACCGACCTCAACCACGCCATCGAAATGGACCCCGACTACGCCTGGGCCATCGCCGACCGAGGCCAGACCTACCAATCCCTGGCCCGCTACGACGAAGCCCTGACCGACTTCAGCCGCGTCATCGAACTCGACCCTACGAACGGCTGGGCCTTCCACGAACGGGCATTGACCCTTCACGCCTCCGGACGCGGCGACGGCGGCCCCGACTTCGTCCGGGCCATCGAGTTCTTCACTAGGGATGCCCAAGAACCCGGCGACCGCGGTGTGAACGGCAGAGGAAATCTCGTCGTCGGCCTGTGCGCCGTGGCCCGCTGGGAGGAAGCGGAAGACGCCCTTTCCGCGTTCCTGGAGTCCCCGCCTCCCCGCGGCGACGTTGTTGACCTGATCGCCGATCTCGACCAGTTGACGCGGATGACAGCCTCCGACCACGAGCCGGTGACCCGCTACCGGTCGCGGCTTGTGCAAGCGCTGGGCGGCACTTGAGCTGTCCGCGAGGCCCATGCCCCCTCAGCGAGCAAGGGTGAACCAGACGGCCTTGTACGTGGGCACGCACCCGCCGTAGATGGTGAGCCCCCAGGCACGGGCCAGACTCTCGACGAGCCGTAACCCCTGCCCGTCCTCCTGTACGACTCCGGTGCTCCCCCCACCGGGCACGGGCAGCGCCCAGGGGTTGCTGTCGCAGACGTACACGGTGGCCTGCTTCCGATTGACGACGGCCTCGACCCGGATCTGCCGGGTACGAGTGTGCCGATGAGCGTTGGTGACCAACTCGGTGACGCAGAGCCGGGCGTCGTCCACGAGGGGTTCGTAGCCGCTGACGTGGAGAAGCGTGCTGACGAAGTCCCGGGCGAGGCGGGGGGCGTGGGCGGTGTTGGGCACGGTCAGTCGGTAGCTCTCGCCGCCGTGGTGTTGGGGGGTAGGGCTCACTGGGGGCATGTCGGGGTCTCCCTGTGCCGGTGGCTGGGGGGGGTGCGCAACCCGCCGTACGTGGCAACGGCCGCTGAAGCGGCTGCACTTCGGACCGGCAAGCTCGGCGCGATCCAGAACGTAGGGCACAACAGTGGGACGGCGCAACAGTGTGACGGCAGTCGCACTCGGACGGGTGGACCGGTGACACAGTGGGACGGCACACTCATACGCACCAGAAGAGGGAGGGGTCCATGCCGCCGAGGGCCTATCCGACAGCCCGGCAGAAGCGGGTGGGGACCGAGCTGCGAAAGCTGCGCGAACGGGCAGGAATGTCCGGAAGCCAGCTCGCGGCTTTCCTGGGCGGGGAACGAGCCCAGGTCAGCCACCTGGAGTCCGGCAGGTACGGGGTCAGCGCGGAACGCGTGCGGCGCATCGCCGCGCATTGCTCGGCGACGGACAAACACTTGGTCGACGCGCTCGCCGGCATGGCCGAGGAACGCGGTAAGGGGTGGTGGGAGGAGTACCGGGGGATCCTGTCACCGGGATTCCTCGATCTCGCGGAACTGGAACATCACGCCCTGTATCTGCGGGCCATTGAGATGCTCTACATCCCTGGCCTCCTCCAGACGGAGGCTTACGCCCGCGAGTTGTTCACGAGTGGCATCTCAAGCCTGCCGAAGTCGGAGATCAACGCTCGCGTGGAGCACCGCACGAGGCGTCGCGAAATCTTCGACCGCCCGAACCCGCCGAAGTTCGAGGCGTTCATCCACGAAGCGGCTCTCCGCATGAGGTACGGCCCGGCCGAGATTGTCCGAGCCCAGCTCGATTTTCTGCACGAAGTCTCGCTGTGGCCAAGCGTGACCATCCACGTCATCCCTTTCGACGCGCAGATGACGGGATCGATCCACCCGATGCTTTACGCGGGTGCCGCGATCCCACAACTGGACACCGTTCAGGTCGACAGCGCTTTCGACGCCGGATTTCTGGACGCCGAGGCGCAACTCGCCAAGTACCGGGCGCTCCTCGACTCAGTCGCCGCCATTTCACTCGGCACCGAGGAGTCGACCAAATTCATCCAACGCATCGCACAAGAAATGTGAGTCAAGCGGCATGACCGACCACATCATTTGGCAGAAGTCATCCTTCTCGGGGGCCGACGACAATCAGAACTGCGTCGAACTGGCCCACGCCGACGGCCAGATCCTCCTCCGCGAGAGCGACGTACCGGACACGATCGTCACCACGAGTCCCGAGAAGCTGCGCGCCTTCCTACTCGGCGTCAAAGCCGGCGAGTTCGACCACCTGATCTGACGAACCCGGCATCGCGAACGCCCTCCGCCTCTACAGGCGGAGGG
>NZ_JBHUZM010000173.1:0-14046 GCF_042667665.1 Streptomyces sp. NPDC057307
GCCGTCACGTCCGCCGACGCGAGCGCCGCCGCGACCACTACGGCCGCCACCGCCACCCAGGCGGCCGTCACCGCCTGCGCGGTCGCCTGACGGCCGTCACCCGGCGACCGGGGCCCGTGCTCAGGGTTGCAGGCTGCTCACCACGTTCGCGGTGGAGTTGATGCCGTCCTGGATGGAGGGCGCCATGCTCGTGCCCGCGAGGAAGAACCCGAGCAGCACACAGCAGATGGCGTGCCCCAGCTTGAGTCCGCCGTTGCGCACGAAGATCACGGTGAGCACCACCAGTAGCAGCACCAGTGAGATCGAAATGGCCATGGCCAACCTCCTCCGCCGCGCCGGAATTGCGGCATTCGGCCGTCAGTCTGGCGGAGCGGAGGGGCAGTTCAGGCAACTGGCGTGTAGGCCGTACGGGTTGACTACCGGTTGCTTTCCGTCAGGTGCTCGGCTACCGGTCGTTCTTGGCGAGGAAGCTCTCCAGGCCGACCAGGTCGTCCGTGTTGACGTGGTCGACCCCGGCGTCGAGCAGCTCGGACCACACGGCGTCGCGGGCGGGCCCCGCCAGGTCGGGGGTCGCCCAGAACCGGACGCGCCGGCCCCGCCGGTGGGCGGCGCGGACGATGCGGAGCAGTTCGGTGCGTTCGGCGGCGGGGAACACGCCGACGCCCTGCCAGGTGAAGCTCGTTGTCCAGTTGCTGCTGATGAGCGGGACGAACGAGGCTCGCGCCGCGCTTCCGAGGTCTTCGAGCCGGCCGTCGTAGAAGGCGTGGCGGACCCGCTGCGCCTCCATCGGGACGCGGGCGGCGCGGTCGCCGGAGATGACCGGGGTGACGGCGCCGTACCGTACGGCGCCGTACGAGTAGGTGCTCAGCATGGCGCGGTAGGAGCGCAGTTGGCGGTGCAGCTCCAGATAGGCGGCGGCGCCGTCCGTCTTGATGTCGATGAGCAGCTGCACCGGCCGGTGGTGGCCCCGGTACACGGCCCCGCCGTTGGCCCTGACCCGGTCGCGCAGCGGGTCGAGGTAGAGCGAGCGGAGCGTACGCGTGGGGTCGAGTGTCTCCGGCTCGTGGGCGACCAGCAACTCGCCGTCGACCAGGAAGACATCGGCCTCGACGCTGGTGAAGCGGTGCGACAGGGCGTCGTGGAGGGGCCGCTCGTGCAGATAGTCGTTGTGCGCGTGGGCGCGGCGCAGCGGCGCGGAGCCACCACCGCGTTCCGTCGCCTGTGCGTACGAGGGGACGGCGACTGCTCCGGCGAACGCCGCGGCGATGGTGGTCACCGCTCTGCGTCGGGTGGTGAGGGCCATGATGCCTCCGAGGTGTGTGGGGCGGACGACTCGCCGAGTATCCGCCGCCGTGTGCCTCAAGGGGCAGGCCCTTATGAAGAGTTCGACCAGCCGACGGCTGCGATTCAGACACCCTCGGCCCGGTCCGACGCGGCAGTCTCAGAAGGTCTCCGCGATCTCCGGCCAGCGGACCGTACGGTCGCACCAGCGCTCCAGGAGCACCCGGTCGTGGCCGACCGCCAGCAGTCCGGCGCCCTGGGCGCGCCGGTACTCCTCGACCACCGTGACCAGCGCGGCGGTGGTCGACGCGTCGAGCATCGCGGTCATTTCGTCACAGACCAGCCAGCGCGGGCGCAGCACCAACGCACGGGCGAGGCAGGCGCGTTGGAGCTGGCCGTCGCTGACCTCGTGCGGTCTGCGGCCGAGCAGTTCGTCGGTGAGCCCCACCGTCCGCGCCAGCTCGGCGACGCGGTCGGTCACTTCGTCCCGGCGGCCGTTGGCGCGCAGCGGTTCGGCGATCAGGTCGCTCAGCCGGAGCCGGGGGTCGGCCGACAGCCGTGGCTGCTGGAAGACGACCCCGATCGCGGTGCGTTGGGCCCTCGGGGCGCGGTGGCGCCAGCCGGTGGCGCGTTCGCCGTCGAGGGTCACGGTGCCGGCGTCGGGACGGTGCAGCAGGGCGGCGACCCGGGCGAGGGTCGACTTGCCGCAGCCGCTGGGGCCGAGGAGGCCCACCGACTCGCCGGGGGCGACGGTGACGGACGCGCCCTTGACGACGGGGGCGCCGCGTTCGTATCCGGCGGTGATGCCGAGGAGTTCAAGCATCGACGCGCTCCTCGGCGTGATGGCAGGCGACGGACGAGCCGGGCCCCGGTGTCAGGTCGGGCAGGGTGGCACAGATATCGGTGGCCCGCGGGCAGCGGGCGGCGAAGGCGCAGCCGGCGGGCAGGTCGCCCAGTTCGGGCGGCAGGCCCGGGATGGCGGTGAACTCCCGCTCGGGCAGGGCGTCGAGCAGGCCGCGCGCGTAGGGGTGGCGTGGTCCGTGGCCGCCGAAGAAGCGTGCCGCGGGGCTGAGTTCGACGATCCGGCCCGCGTACATGACGGCGACGCGGTCGGCGATCCGCTCGGCCGCCGCCAGGTCGTGGGTGATCATCAGGAGGGCGCGGCCGTCGTCGGTGTGCCGGCGCAGTTCGTCGGCCGTACGGTCCACCAGTTCACGGTCGAGCCCGGTGGTCGGCTCGTCGGCCAGCAGCAGGGGGGCGTCGCCGATCAGTGCGAGGGCGGTCGCGGCGCGCTGTGCCAGGCCGCCGGAGAGTTCGTGCGGGTAGCGGTCGAGGTGGTCGGCGGGGTAGGCGGCGCGTTCGGCGGCGGCCTCGGCCGCCTTGGCGAGAGCCGTCCCCCGTGCGCCCGTCAACTCACGCAGCGCCTCGACCAGTTGGGACCGTACGGTACGTACGGGCGTGAGGTGCGCGGCCGGGCTCTGCGGTACGAGGCCGATGCGCCGGCCCCGTACGGTACGGGCCAGGGTCCGTTCGTCGGCGGCGAGCAGGTCCACGGGGTCGGCGCCGCCCAGCAGCGCGGAGCCGGTGGTCTGCGCGTTGCCCGGCAGCAGGCCGAGCAGCGCCGACGCGAGGACCGACTTGCCGCAGCCGCTCTCGCCGACGAGCGCGAGGCACTCCCCCACGGCGAGGTCGAAGGTGGCGTCGGTGACAGCGGCGATGTGCCGTCCGCCGCGCATCCGGAAGCGGACGCCCAGGCCGCGCACCGACAGCACGGGCGCCGGCGCGGACGACTCGACCGCGGTCTGCGCCGGAGTGTCCGCCGGAGTCCGGGGCTCGGGGGTCGTCACAGCATCAGCTCCGATCGGCGGCGCGGATTGATCCGTTCCCGCCACACCCCGGCGAGTCCGGCGATGGCGAGGGTCGGGACGATCAGGAACAGCCCGGGGAAGAGTGTCGGCCACCAGTCGCCGGCGAGCAGCGAACCGCGCGCCGTCTGTACGAGATTGCCGAGGCTAGCCTGGTGACTGGGCAGTCCGAGCCCGAGGAAGGAGAGCGCCGACTCGTGCCACATGGCGTGCGGCACCATCAGTACGGCGGCGAGCCCCGCCTGCGGCAGTACTCCCGGCAGCAGATGGCGCACCGTGATCCGCCACCGCGACGAGCCGCCGGACACCGCGGCGTCCACGTACGGCCGTGAGCGCAGCGACAGGACCTCGGAGCGGACGATCCGGGCGGTGGAGAGCCAGTGCGTCAGGGCGACCGACACGATCACCGGCCAGACGCCGGGCCGGAACATCGCGACGATGAAGATACCGAGGAGCAGGTGCGGCACCGACGAGAAGGTGTCGACGAGACGCATGACGACGCGGTCGGTCCAGCCGCCGAAGGCCGCGGCGGCTGCGCCCACGGCCGTGCCGATGACGGTGGCCACGAGGGCGGCGACCAGTCCGACGAGGAGCGAGACGCGGAGCCCGTACACACAGCGCAGGAGCAGGTCGCGGCCCACGTCGTCCGTGCCGAACGGGTGCTCCAGGGAGGGCGGTTGGAGTTTGAGCGCGAGATCGACGGCCTGCTGGTCGAGCTGGACGACCGGCGGTACGACGAGGACTGCCAGCGCGACGACGGCGACGACGACGGCCGAGGTGATGGCACGGACCGATCGCGTCGAGCGGCGGCTGCGCCCGCGCGAGCGCCATGCCGGGGCCGGTCCCTGAGCGGTGGGCGCGGTGGTGTCAGCCATCGAAGCCCACCCTCGGGTCGGCGAGTCCGTACAGCAGGTCGGAGAGCAGGTTGCCGATGAGTACGGCCGCGGTGGCGAGCACGGTGAGGGCGGCCAGCAGCGGGAAGTCCACGGAGGTCGCCGCCTCGACGGTGGCCGCCGCGATACCGGGCCAGCTGAAGACTGTCTCGATGAGGAGCGCGCCGGTGATGAGTTCGGGGACGCGCGAGCCGATGAGGGTGAGCATCGGCAGCATCCCGGAGCGCCAGGCGTGACCGAGGAGGACGGTGCGCTCGCTCAGTCCCCGGGCGCGCGCCCCGCGTACGGGATCCTCCTCCAGCGCGTCGGCGACCCCTTGCCGTACGTAGAGGTAGAACCACGGCATCTGGGAGACACCGAGCACGGCCGCCGGCAGCACCAGGTGCGAGGCGACCTGGCCGAAGGTGACGGTGTCGCTCCCCGAGTCGGTGAGTCCGCCGGCCGGCAGGACATCGAGCCGTAGGGCGAAGAACCAGATAGCGAGCAGCCCCAGCCAGAACGCGGGTGCGGCTTCCAGGGTGTACGCGGCCGAGCTGACGCCCCGGTCGAGCCAGCCGCCGGGGCGGCGGGCGGCGGCCACGCCGAGCGCGGTGCCGAGCAGGATCGCGAGGACGAAGGCGGTGGTGGCCAGGAGCACGGACCAGCCGAGGCGTTCGGTGATCACGTCGGCGACCGGTCGGCGCATGACGCTGGAGTCGCCCAGATCACCGGTGACGGCCGACGTCAGCCACTCCCACCAGCGCCCGACGAGCGGCTGGTCGACGCCGAGGTTGGCGCGCAGTTGGTCGAGGGTCTCCTGCGAGGCCGTGAGCCCGGCGGTGCCGGCGTAAGCCTTGACGGGGTCGAACGGGGAGGCGGCGGCCACGGCGAAGACGCCGAAGGTGACGACCAGCAGGACGGGGGCGGCGAATAGCGTCCGCCGCCCCGTCATACGGGCCATCGCCCCCCACGGGAGGCGGCGGCTCACGGCGTACGGGCCCACTGCTCGACGTTCCACCAGGGCCCGGAGGCGAGTCCGTGGTCGTGCGGTTCGACCTGGGTGGTGAGGGTGCCCCAGGTGTCGTTCACGACGTACACGTGGTCGATGTGGGTGAGGAAGGTGTAGCCGGGGTCCTTCGCCAGCTCGCGTTGGACGGTGTCGTACGCGGCCTTGCGCGCGGGCTTCTCCCCGCTCTCGCGACCGGTGTCGAGCGCCTTGTCGACGGCCGGGTTGTCGTACCAGGCCATGTTGTTGAAGCCGTCGCCGGCGAGGCCGGAGTTGAGGAGGCTGAACTGGTCGAAGTCGGGGTCGCCGGGGGCTCCGCCGCCCGCCAGGACGGCGTCGGTCTTCATCCGCGGCTCGATGACCTCCCACGTACCGGCCTGGGTCTTGATGTCGATGCCGGCCTTCTTGGCGTCGGAGGCGTAGGCGAGGGCGTGGTCCTGGCGGAGCTTGTCGCCGGTCAGGTACCAGAGCGGGAAGCTCGCGCGTACGCCGTCCTTCGTACGGATGCCGTCCTGGCCGGGCTTCCAGCCCGCCTCGTCGAGGATCCTCTCGGCCCGCGCGAGGTCGTGCGGGCGCTCGGTGCCCTTGGTGAACCACTCGCTGTCGGTGGGGACCGGGCCGTAGGCGGCCCTGCCCGCGCCGTCGAGGATCTTGTCGACCATGGTGTCGCGGTCGACGGCGACGTCGAGCGCGCGGCGGACGGCGTTGTCGCCCGTGACCTTGTTGTGGGTCGGGAGGGTGACGGTGCGGTAGTCGTACGTCGTGGCCTCGTAGGTCCGTCTGCCCTTGTCGTTCTTGAAGCCCTTGGCGAGGTTGGGCGGCAGGATCGCGCCGTCGAGGTCTCCGGCGCGCAGCCGGGTGGCGCGTACGTCGTCGTCCTTGATGATCGCCATGGTGAACTTCTTCACCGTGGCCTCGCCGCCCCAGTAGTCCGGATTGGCCTTGAAGCTGATCTTCTCGCCCTTGGACCAGTTGGTCAGCAGATACGGCCCGGTGCCGACCGGCTTGCTGGTGAACGGGCCGGAGTTGACGTCCTGTCTGCCCGCGACGTGCTCCGGCGCGATGGGGAGGACGGTGCGCTGGGCGAACGGCGCGTACGGGTACTTCAGGGTGAAGACGACGGTGCCCTCGCCCTTGGCGGTGACGTCCTTGACGGCCGCGAGTTCGGTCTTGGACGGGTTGTTGGTCTTCGCGTCCAGGATGGTGCGGTACGTGAAGACGACGTCCGCCGCGCTGAAGGGCTTGCCGTCGCTGAACTTCACGTCGTCGCGCAGCCGGTAGGTGTAGGTCATGCCGTCCGCGGCGACCTCGGGGAGCGCGGAGGCGAGGGCGGGCTTCAGCTTCATGTCGCCGTCGACCGTGAGAAGCCCGTCGAAGAGTTTGGAGTTGCCGTCCTTGCCGTAGCCGAGCAGCGGGCTGAGGCTGTCCGGCTCGTAGGCGATCCCGACGACGGCGGACTCCTGGTCCCCACCGCCGTCGCCGGAGCCGCTGTCCGGGTTCGAGCAGGCCACGGCGGTGAGGGCCAGCGAACCGGCCAGCGTCGCCGCGGCCGTGCCACGTATCGAACGGGCGGTCATGGATTCCACACCCCTACTGAAGATCAAACGTTATTGCGAACGACTCGCAATTAAACAGTATGTAAAGGGGTGGTTGTCCAGGTGGTATCCCGGTCGAAGGGCGGCCGGAACTACCGCGTCCGTGCGCCCGGCGCGGGCAGGCCGGTCAGCGCCGCGAGGCTGTCGCGGTGCGATCCGGTCGAACCCAGCGCGATCTCGTCGGACTTGGCCCGCTTGAGATACAGATGCGCGGGGTGCTCCCAGGTCATACCGATGCCGCCGTGGAGCTGGACGCACTCCTCGGCCGCGTGCACGGCGACCCGGCCGCAGTACGCCTGGGCGACCGCCACGGCGAGGGGCGCGTCGGGACTGCCGGTGGCCAGCGCGTCGGCGGCGTTGCGGGCGGCGGCGCGGGCCGAGACGACCTCCAGCCACAGCTGCGCCATCCGGTGCTTGAGCGCCTGGAACGAGCCGATGGGGCGGTTGAACTGATGCCGTTCGCGCGTGTGCCGGACCGTCTCCTCCAAACACCATTCGGCGAGGCCGAGTTGCTCGGAGGCGAGCAGTCCCGCGCCGGCCAGCAGTCCCCGGCGTACGGCGGCCTCCGCCGTCCCCGCGTGCGCGAGCCGGGTCCCGGCGGCGAGGGCGGCGGCGTCCACGGTGACGGTGGAGAGCGGGCGCGTGAGGTCGAGCGGGGTCTGCGCCCGGACGGTCACGCCCGGCTCCGCCGTCTCGACCGCGTACAGCCCGTCGTCCGCGAGAACGAGCAGGACGTCGGCGATCGCGGCGTCGGCCACAGCCCTGATCTCGCTGCCCGGGGCCGCGTCGAGGCGGAGCGGCGCGTCGGGTCCGGTGGAGAGCGGCACGGCGAGCACGGCGACCGTACGGCCTTCGGCCAGCGCGCCGAGCAGCTTCGTGACGGCGGGGACGGTCCCGCCCAGGGCCAGCAGCGTCTGCGTCGCGATCACCGAACTGGTCAGATACGGCGCGGGCGTTACCGCCCGGCCCAGCTCCTCCAGCACCACCGCGGCCTCGCGGTGGCTCGCGCCCTGGCCGCCCAGCGCTTCCGGTACGAGCAGCCCGGCCGCGCCGATCCCGGCGGCGAGCGATGTCCAGAGCGCAGGGTCGTACGGGGCGTCCGACTCGGCGCGGGCGAGCGCGGCGGGGACATCGCCGCGGTCGGTGAGCAGGGACCGTACGGCGGCGCGCAGGTCGTTCTCCGCCTCGGAGTACAGGAGATCGGGCGCTGCCTCGGCGGAGTCGGCGGCCTCTCCGGCCTCCCCGGCAGCGGCAGCGGTATCGGCGGTCGCGGCGTCCACGGTGCTCATCGGGTGAGGTCCTTCCATGCGACGTCCTTGTCGTTGCGGGGCTCGGCGGGCAGGCCGAGGACGCGTTCGGCGACGATGTTGAGCAGTACCTCGCTCGTACCGCCCTCGATGGAGTTGCCCTTCGAGCGCAGATAGCGATAGCCGGCCTCGCGACCGGTGAAGTCGACGAGCTCCGGGCGCCGCATCGTCCAGTCGTCGTACAACAGGCCCTCGTCGCCGAGCAGTTCGACCTCAAGCCCGCTGATTTCCTGGTTGAGGCGGGCGAACGACAGCTTCAGGCCCGAGCCTTCGGGGCCCGGTCTGCCCACGGCGAGCTGCTGGCGCAGCCGTTCGCCGGTCAGCCGCGCCACTTCGGCGTCCACCCAGAGCGTGAGGAGGCGCTGGTGCAGCTCGTGGGTGCGCAGGTCGGGGCGTTCGCGCCAGGTCCGGGAGACCGCGCCGATCATGCCGCCCTCGCGGGGGAGACGGGCGCCGCCGATCGAGACGCGCTCGTTCATGAGGGTGGTCCGGGCGACCTGCCAGCCGTCGCCGACCGCGCCGAGCCGGTGGGCGTCGGGGATCCGGACGTCGGTGAGGAAGACCTCGTTGAACTCGGCCTCGCCGGTTATCTGGCGCAGCGGCCGGACGTCGACACCGGGGGCGGTCATGTCGCAGATGAAGTAGCTGATGCCCCGGTGCTTGGGCAGGGTGGGGTCGGTGCGGGCGATGAGGATGGCCCAGCGCGCGAGATGGGCGCTGGAGGTCCACACCTTCTGCCCGTTGACGATCCAGTCGCCACCGCCGTCGCCGTCGTCGTCCCGCACCGCGCGGGTACCGAGCGCGGCGAGGTCGGACCCGGCGCCCGGCTCGCTGAACAGCTGGCACCAGACCTCCTCGCCGACCCACAGGGGTCGCAGGAAGCGGCGCTTCTGCTCGTCGGTGCCGAAGCCGAGGATGGTGGGGGCGGCCATGCCGAGGCCGATGCCGATACGGCGCGGGTCGTTGTCGGGGGCGCCGGCGGCGGCCAGTTCGGCGTCGACGACCGACTGGAGGGAACGTGGGGCGTCGAGTCCGCCGAGGCCGGCCGGGAAGTGCACCCAGGCGAGCCCGGCGTCGAAGCGGGCCTTCAGGAAGTCTGTCGGTTCGGTGCCGGCCGGCGGGTGCGCGGCGAGCAGGTCCTCGGTACGGCGGCGCAGTTCGGCCGCGTCTATCGCGTTCACCGGGCGGCCGAGGCCGATGACAGGGCGGGCACCACGACCAGTCGGCCCGTGGTGGTGCCGTCGGCCACGCGCTGGACGGCGGAGGCGGCGCCCGTCATCGGTACCCGCTCGCTGATGAGCGGCTTGACGACGCCCTTGGCGGCGAGTTCCGTCAGTTCCTGATGGCAGCGGAGGATCGCGGCGGGGTCCTTCCGGGTGTACAGGCCCCAGTGCAGTCCGACGATCGAGTAGTTCTTGACGAGCGCGTGGTTGAGGGCGGGGGTCGGGATGGTGCCGCTCGCGAAGCCGATGACCAGGATGCGGCCCTCGAAGGCGACGCACTTGGTGGACTTGGCGTACGCGTCACCGCCGACCGGGTCGTAGACGACGTCAGCGCCACGCCCGCCGGTGAGGTCCTTCACGGTGGCGACGAGGTCGTCGGTGCGCCGGTCGATGACATGGTCGCAGCCCAACTCCCTTGCCACGCGCACCTTTTCCGGCCCGCCGGCCACGCCGATGACGGTGGCGCCCGCGGCCTTGCCGAGCTGGACGGCCGCGCTGCCGACGCCTCCGGCGGCGGCGTGCACGAGCAGTGTCTCGCCCGCCTGGAGGTGCGCCCGGCGGTGCAGTCCGAACCAGCCCGTCTGGTAGCCGATGTGCAGGGCCGCCGCCTCCGCGTCGTCGAGGGCGTCGGGTGCGGGGAGCACCGCGGCCTCGTCGGCGACGACGTATTCGGCGAGTCCGCCGTTCGGCAGGGCGGGCGTCGCGATGAGGCGCCGTCCGTCCTCCGTCTCGCCGCAGATCTCGACGCCCGGAGTGAAGGGCAGCGGCGGCCGGACCTGGTACTGGCCCCGGCAGAGCAGGGCGTCGGGGAAGTTGATGTCGGCCGCGAGGACCTTCAGCAGGAGCTGGCCTTCCCCCGGTGTCGGCCGGTCCACCTCGTCCAGCCGCATCACCTCGCTCGGCTCGCCGTTCCGGTGCACTCGCCATGCCTGCATTCGGGGGCCTCCACACCTGGGGGTCGGTACACGCTCCCCCACATACTAAGCAGTCGCTTGCCCTCTGGGAACAGGCTCGTCGTCGCCGTGCCGCGCGACGGCGAGCACCGCCATGTCGTCGCTGCGTCTGCCCTTCGTCCACCGGCCGACAGACGAGAACAGGGCTCCGATCAGCCGCTCCGGATCCCCGTCCGGGACCGGCTTCAGCTCGGTGAGCGGGTCGTAGAAGGCCCCGGCCGCGTTCCGCGACTCCGTCACCCCGTCCGTGACGCAGAGCAGGGTGGCGCCGATGGGGAAGTCGTACGAGTGGGGGCCGCCGATGCCGGGCGCGAGGTTCCGCATCCCCAGCGGGGGCGTCGCCTGGCCGGTGTCCAGTTGGCGCACCTCGCCGTCGCGTACGAGATAGGGGGCGGGATGGCCGCAGTTCAGCAGCCGCAGGGTGGTGCCGCGCCGGTCGACCTCGATCAGCAGCGCGGTGGCGAAAGCCTCGGCGGCGTCGACGGCGAACGGGTCGGCGTACTGCTCGACGGAACGGACGACCGCGCGGTCGAGCCGTTCGGCGAGCCCCACCAGGTCGGCCTCGGACTCGGCGCGTTCACGGAAGGCGCCGACGATGACGGAGACGGCGGAGACCGCGCCGAGGCCCTTGCCCCGTACGTCGGCGATGAGCAGCCGCAGACCGAAGGGAGTCTCCTCCACGGCGTAGAGGTCGCCGCCGATCCGGGCCGCGGCGTTCGCCGCCTCGTAACGGCAGGCGACGGTCATCGGGCCGACGATCTTGGGCAGCGGTGGCAGGACCGCCCGCTGCAACTGCTCGGCGGTGGATCTGACCACGGAGAACTTGGCGCTCTGACTGTCGAGCATTCGCCGGACGGCCAGCGCGAGAGCCGACGCGATCACGATCTCCGCGACCTGCACGGCCGCGGACGCGTAGCCGTGGTGGGCCTCGAACGCGGAGATGCCGGTGAGCGCGAGGCCGACGACCACGATCAGCAGGGTGTAGCGGAACGTGCCGCTGATGGCCGCCGCCATGCCGGCGACGGCGATGAGCGCGGCGCCGCTGACGATCTTGGGAGTCACCAGTTCGAGGCCGACGGAACCGACGAGCAGTACCGGGGGCAACCAGGGGTACTGCTGAAGGCGGGAGTGCCCCTGGTCCATGTCACCGGTCCTTCTCTGCCGTGCCCGTCTCTCCGTTCAGCCACCACATCACGGGAACAACGGGTTCACCGCGCTACGAAACCGACCAAAGTGCATAAAAGGGTAAACCTCATGGTCGGACGGCCCGGTCAGATCTCGCCGTGTGCCAGTGCCAGCAGCCGGTCGAGTACCCGTGGGCCCGAGGACCGGACGCCGTCGTGCTCGTACTCGTCGGTGACCCACGTGCGCAGGCCCCGGATGCCGCGCGCCGTCTCCAGCGCGTGCGCGGTGTCGACGTACATGTCGTCGTGGTAGACGGCGGCGGCGACCGGGACCTCGTTGGCGGCCAGCCGGTCGACGTCGTACAGCGCGGGCCAGTCCCGGCGGGCGGCCAGCAGCTCCGCCGTCTCGCGCAGCGGGCGCAGCGCGGGGTCGGCGGTGAAGTGCCAGGGGTGGATGGTCTCGCCGGTGAAGAGGAGCGGGGTGTCGCCGGCCAGGGTCCGCGCCGCGTCGAACCGGGGGAACTCCGCGCGTACCCGCTCGGCCGACCAGGCGGTGGGACGGGTGTCCTGGGCGTAGACCGCCTCGTGCACGAGCGCGTAGAGCGGGTGCCCGGCGAAGGAGAGCTGGGCGGCGACGCTTTCCTGGAAGGTGTCGGACAGTTCATGGCCGCCGGGGGTGTGCACGAAGGCGTTCTCCAGCAGCTGGTGCAGCTGGTGGGTGCCTTCGCCGCCGCCGAGCAGGATGCCGAGCGACTGGAACGCCTCGGGGGTGAGGGTGTAGCCGTTCGGCAGGACCGGGTGGTGTTCGGCGATGTGTCCGACGATCCGGCGGGCCTGTTCGACGTCCTGCGGATAGCGGGCGTAGTGCGCGGCGACCTTGCGTTCGATACGCGGGTAGGCGGCCCGGTAGACGTCGTCGGGCCCGCCGTCGAGCGTGGGCAGCCCCCCGGTGATCAGTACGGCGCGCAGTCCCTCGGGCGCCGCGGAGAGATAGCGGACGGCGCAGAAGCCGCCGAAGCTCTGACCGAGGACGGTCCACGGGGCGCCGCCGGTGAGCTGGGGCCTGATGGCCTCGCAGTCGCGCACGATGTTGTCGGCCCTGAAGTGGGTGAGGTAGTCGGCCTGTTGCCGGGCGTCGCCGCGGGCCGGGAGCGTCTGGCGGTTGGCGGGGGTGGACAGGCCGGTGCCGCGCTGGTCGAGGTGGAGCACCCGGTAGTCCTCCAGGGCGCGCCCGAGCCAGGCCTGCCGGCCGATGAAACGGCGCGCGCCGAAGCCGGGTCCGCCTTCGAGGTAGACGAGCCACGGCAGGTCGGCGTCGGCCTTCGCGGTGGCCACGGCCTCCCGGCCGTACAGCTCGATCCGCTCCCCCGACGGGTTCGCGTGGTCGAGCGGGACCGAGAAGCGGTGGTCGGTGAGGGTGACGCCGGGCTGGCGGTAGCTGGTCAAGGGTTCTCCTGGGTCGGTGGTCCGTGCGGACCGGTCCGTGCGGTGCGTGTGGTCCGTTGCCGTCCGGCGGTCGGCCGCGACCGTTCAGCCGCGGCCCGTGTGCGAACGTCCCCGCTCGCTCCTAGCGTGAGCTCATGATCCGGTTCGAGCAGGTCAGCAAGGTCTACCCAGACGGTACGACGGCCGTCGACGACCTGTCCTTCGAGGTCCGTGAAGGGGAGCTGGTCACTCTGGTGGGACCCTCCGGCTGCGGCAAGACGACCACGATGATGATGGTGAACCGGCTGATCGAGCCGACGTCGGGCCGTATCCTCGTCGACGGCGAGGACATCTCCGGGGTCGACCCGGTGCGGCTGCGCCGCCGGATCGGCTATGTGATCCAGCAGGTGGGGCTCTTTCCGCACCGTACGGTCCTCGACAACACGGCGACGGTCCCGGCGCTGATCGGCTGGAAGAAGCCGAAGGCACGTGAACGGGCGGCGGAGCTGCTGGAGCTGGTGGGACTCGACCCGAAGGTGTACGGGCACCGCTATCCGGCGCAGTTGTCGGGCGGACAGCGTCAACGGGTCGGCGTGGCGCGCGCGTTGGCCGCCGATCCGCCGGTGCTGCTGATGGACGAGCCGTTCGGCGCGGTCGACCCGGTGACGCGCGAGCGGCTGCGAGACGAGTTCCTGAATCTCCAGGCGACCGTGCGCAAGACGGTGTTGATGGTGACGCACGACATCGAGGAGGCGGTGCGGATGGGCGACCGGATCGCGGTGTACGGACAGGGGCGTATCGAGCAGTTCGACAGGCCGGGCGCGGTCCTGGGGACGCCGGCCACCCCGTACGTCGCCGAATTCGTGGGCGCCGACCGGGGGTTGAAGCGGCTGTCGGTCACCACGATCGAGCCGGCCGACCTGGAGCAGCCGCCGGTGGCCCGGCTCGACGAGCCGGCCGCGGGCGCGGCGGAGCGGCTGCGCGAGGAGGGCGGCAGGTGGGCGGTGGTGCTGAACGGCGGAGGTGAGCTGCACGGTTGGGTGTCGGCGGACGCGCTGGAGCGGGCGGGCGGGCAGAGCACGGTGGGGGACATGGCGCGCCGCATGGAGGCGTGGGTGCCGGTCGGGGCGCCGCTGAAGCAGGCGTTCAGCGAGATGCTCCAGCACGACGCGGGGTGGGTGGCGGTGGTGGACGGATCACGGTTCGCGGGTGTGCTGACCCCGGCGAAGCTGCACGAGGCGCTACGACGGTCGGTGGACGCGGACGCGCACGGGATCGCGCGCGACGAGGTCGAGTTCGACTCGGTCGCGGACGCGTAGGCGCGGGCGTGGGCGGACGCGTAGGCGTGCCAGGACCGCCGGGCGGGGTGCGTCCTGCGCACCTCTCCTCGACCGG
>NZ_JBHUZM010000174.1:0-13986 GCF_042667665.1 Streptomyces sp. NPDC057307
TGACAGGAGCGCGGCCCACCGGCGCGTGTCGAGATGTGTCCGGGCGTCCCCGGCGAGGCTACGGGGACGAATCCCCGGGTCCTCTGATCAGCGCACCTCGGTGATCTCCGGGCCTCGCTGAAGCTGCCCCATGCCACCGGCGAAGCGGGAACCTTCCTGCTCCTCGGCCTGCTGGACGCCCTCGGCGACCATCTGCGCGTCGTCGGGGAGCTTCAGGACGATCGGGTCGCGGGGCGCCATCGGGCCCTCGCCGCGCACGACGACCGTGTCCTTGAAGATCTGCTCAAGCAGTCCGGCGGCCTCGGGCTGCACCGCGCCCTGTCCGGAGATCACTCCGCGCAGGAACCAGCGCGGCCCGTCGACGCCGATGAAGCGCACGAGCTGTACGCCGCCGGTGCCGTCGGGGAGCTGCACGGGCACCTGGGCCCGCAACTCCCAGCCGAGCGGGCCCTCGACCTCGTCGATGATGCCGCCCTGCTGCGTGATGCCCGAGGCGATCTCCTCGCGCACCTCGCTCCAGATGCCCTCCTTCTTGGGAGCGGCGAAAGCCTGGAGCTGTACGGCGCTGTCGCGTACGACGACGGTCGCCGCGACGATCGCGTCACCCGCCACCTCTACACGAAGCTCCATTCCGTCGACCCCGGGGACGAAGATGCCGCCCAGGTCGACCCGGCCCTCGTCGGGCTTGGACACCTCGGAGATGTCCCACGGCCCGTCGGGCCGGGGGGCCGGGGGAAGATTCACCCGGCGGGGCTTCTCGGCCCCGTCCTCCGTACCGTCGGCGTCGTTGTCGTCGATGTCGTCGACGACCTGCTCGGCCTCGCCCGCCGTGTCATCGGCGGCACCGCTCTTCTTGCGACGTCCGAACACGTCACTGTCCTTCCCGGTCGGATACGACCGATGCGTATCGATTCCCGCCCTGTGAACCGCCCACCGCGGCATGACCGCCGGTGGACCCGAAGCCCCCCTCGGCCCGCGCCGAGCCGGGAAGCTCCGCCACCTCGTGGAAGCGCACCTTCTCGACCTGCTGGACGACCAGTTGGGCAATCCGGTCGAACCGCTCGAACCGCACCGTCTCGCGCGGATCGAGATTGACCACGATCACCTTGATCTCCCCACGGTACCCGGCATCCACCGTCCCCGGGGCATTCACCAGGGCCACCCCACAGCGGGCGGCCAGCCCGGATCGCGGGTGCACGAAGGCGGCGTACCCGTCGGGCAGCGCGAGGGAAACCCCGGTGGGCAGCACAGCGCGTTCGCCCGGAGCGAGATCGGCGGCCTCGGTGGTGACCAGATCGGCGCCGGCGTCGCCCGGGTGCCCGTACGAGGGCAGCGGAACGTCCGGGTCCGTCCGGCGGATCAGCACGTCGACAGGGTTACGGCTCATGGGTTCACCTCGAAGGCGCGGGCGCGCCTGACCTGGTCGGGATCGGCCATGGCCGCCTGGATCTCCTCCTGGCGGCCGTTGTCGATGAAGTGGTCGACCTTCACTTCGATGAAGAGGGCGCCGGCGCGCACCGCGACGGGCCCGTCGGGGCCGCCGAGCCGGCCGGTGGCGGAGCAGAAGATCTTCCGGCCGCTCACGGCGGTGGCCTCGGCGTTGAGGAAGAGCACGGTGTCGACGGGTACGGGGCGGACGAAGTCCGTCTCCAGCTTCCCGGTGACGGCGACCACGCGCAGCAGCCAGCTGAGCGCGCCGAGCGACTCGTCGAGCGCGGTGGCGAGTACGCCGCCGTGCGCGAGGCCGGGGGCGCCCTGGTGGGCGGGCCGTACCGTGAACTCGGCCGTGATCGAGACGCCCTCGCCGGCCCTGGCCTGGAGATGGAGTCCGTGAGGCTGCTCGTCGCCGCAGCCGAAGCAGTGGGCGTAGTGCGAACCGAGCAACTCCCCCGGGGCCGGGGCCTCCGGGTGCCGTACCGGCGCTATGGCGTCGGCCGGCGGCGTCAGAGCCGGGGACCGGGCGGCGGAACGGGGGGTTTTCCCTCCGGAGGGCACAGTACTCACAGGCGCAGACCTTACCCGCGCGGCTACCCGCCGGTCGCACCGTGCCAAGCTTGGCTCCATGGAGCATTCAGCGGCGCCTTACGACGAACGTCTCACCGCACCGGGGTCGTGGTGGGTGATCACCGCTCTCGTCGCGCTCTCGGGCGGTCTGATCGTGCTGCCGCTGGGCACGGTGCCGATGCTCGGGGCGGTGGTCGTGACGGGGCTGCTCGCGGCGCTCGGCGTCAGTTCGTACGGCTCCGCGCGGATCCGGGTGGTGGCGGGCTCACTGGTCGCGGGCCATGCCCGGATCCCGGTGGCGGCGCTCGGCGAGGCGGAGGTGCTGGCCGGTGAGGAGGCGCGCGCCTGGCGTATGCACAAGGCCGATCCGCGCGCCTTCATGCTGCTGCGCAGCTACATCCCGACGGCGCTGCGGGTGGAGATCACCGACCCGGCCGACCCGACGCCGTACGTCTATGTGTCGACCCGCAACCCGAGGGCGCTCGCGAAGGCGCTGAACGCGGTACGGGAGACCGAGCCGGAGACGCCGGGCACGGTCCGGCGGTCGAAAGACACGCCCTAGCGGCCCAGTTCCCTGGGAAGCTCCGGCGGCAGCTCCTTCGGCTGCTCCAGCGGCGGCAGGGCGGGCAGGGCGTCCCAGGAGACCTGACGGGTGCGCAGGTCCTTACGGATGCGCTCGGCGACCTTCTGGGTGTCGCGACGGTTCATCATCGCGCCGACCGCCGCGCCGATCATGAACGGCACCAGGTTCGGCAGGCTGCGGACCGTGCGCTTCATGATCTGTTGACGCAGTTCGCGCTTCATCCGGCCGGAGAGCGCCGAGTTGAGGGTCGCCGGTTTCGTGATGTCGACGCCGCGCTCCTCGGTCCACGAGGTCAGATACGCGGTGCTGCGCTGTTTGAGATTGCCGGGCGGACGTTGGCCGTAGACCTCGTGCAGTTCGGCGATGAGTTTCAGTTCGATCGCGGCGACGGCCGTGATCTCCGCGGCCAGTTCGGCCGGCATCGCGGGCGGTACGGGCATCATCGCGACGGCGCCGATGCCGGCGCCCACCGTGGAGCTGCTGTTCGCCGCGCCCGCGACGAGTTTGTCGGCGAGTTCTTCGGGCCCCAGGCCCGGGAACTGCCTGCGGAGCGTGGCCAGATCACGGACGGGAACGCGCGGAGCGTTGTCGATGATCCGGTCGGCGAGATGCGCGAGCCCCGCCCTGGCGCTCGCGCCGCCCTTCTGTATGCCCCGCTTGACCTTGCCCAGGCGCCGGGCCCCGGTCACGGGCCCGTCGTGGTCGCCCTGGGGCGCTTCGAGCGAGGCCGGGAGGCCTCGCCCGTCGTCGTCGGATACGCCGGGGTGGGGCAGGAGAGCGGAGTGCTCGGCAGCGGGCGTGACGCCTTCTGCCGGGCCCGGGCCGCTCTGGTACGCCTCCGGCGCGTTCTTGCGCCGGAAACGCCGTTTCCTGGACGGTGTGTCACCTGCCACGGCCGACCGCTCCTCAGTCGCAGTCGCGGCAGATCGGCTGACCGTTCTTCTCCCGGGACAGCTGACTGCGGTGGTGTACGAGGAAGCAGCTCATGCAGGTGAACTCGTCGGCCTGCCTGGGCAGTACACGAACCGACAGCTCCTCGTTGGAGAGGTCGGCCCCGGGCAGTTCAAGTCCCTCGGCCTGCTCGAACTCGTCCACGTCGACCGCGGATGTCGACTTGTCGTTCCGACGGGCCTTCAGTTCCTCAAGGCTGTCGGAATCGACGTCGTCATCGGTCTTGCGTGGGGTGTCGTAATCCGTTGCCATGTCGCTTCTCCCCCTCTGGGTGTCATCGGTGTCTCAGCGCGTAACGCGTGAGAGGCCGGACTTGTGCCCGACCTGAGGCGGAGATTTTGCCTCACATCAAGGTCTGTTACTCAATCGACACCCAACCGGACTCTTTCCGAGTGATCGGCGTTGGGTGGCGAACCGGACCGTACACGGTCCGAATGTCGTACTTCACGGGCGCCACCCCGTGTACTTCCCGTGACCCCGACCCCTGGAAACCCGGATTTTCCCGGCTTTCCGCAAGGGGCTTGATCACAGAGAGTGCGAGGCTTGAATCCGCCCCTGTGATCGATCACACACGGCCCAACCGGGAACGGGTCCCGAAAATTCCGCGCAAAGCGAACTTCGCTCCGATCCGGAGCGAAAACTCAGACCGGCAGAGTGACACGCATCACGAGCCCGCCTCCCTCGCGGGGCTCCGCGATGATACGGCCCCCGTGGGCCCGCGCGACCGAGCGGGCGATCGACAGGCCGAGGCCCACGCCCTTGTCGCTGCCGGTCCGCTCCGTACGGAGGCGGCGGAACGGTTCGAAGATGTTGTCGATCTCGTACGCGGGAACGACCGGCCCCGTGTTCGACACCAGCAGCACGGCCGCACCGTGCTCGACCGCGGTCGTGACCTCGACCCAGCCCTCCTCCTTCACGTTGTAGCGGACGGCGTTCTGTACGAGGTTGAGCGCGATCCGCTCCAGCAGGACGCCGTTGCCCTGCACGACCGCCGGCGCGCGCTCACCGCGGATCTCGACGCCCTTCTCCTCGGCCTCGCCGCGCGTCTGGTCGACGGCGCGGGTGGCGACCTCGGCGAGCTCGACGGGCTTGCGCTCCACGAGCTGGTTGTCGCTGCGGGCCAGCAGCAGCAGGCCCTCCACCAGCTGTTCGCTGCGTTCGTTGGTGGCCAGGAGTGTCCTGCCGAGCTGCTGGAGCTCCACCGGGGCCGCCGGGTCCGAGAGATGGACCTCCAGCAGTGTCCGGTTGATCGCCAGGGGCGTACGCAGCTCGTGGGAGGCGTTCGCGACGAAGCGCTGCTGCGCGGTGAAGGCCCGCTCCAGCCGCTCCAGCATCTCGTCGAAGGTGTCGGCCAGCTCCTTCAGTTCGTCGTCCGGGCCGTCCAGTTCGATCCGGCGGGCCAGGTCGGAACCGACCACGCGGCGCGCGGTGCGGGTGATCCGGCCCAGCGGCGACAGGACCCGGCCGGCCATCGCGTAACCGAACGCGAAAGCGATGATGGACAGGCCGGTGAGGGCGAACAGCGAGCGGGTGAGCAGGTCGTCGAGCGCCTGCTGGCGCTGGGCGGACATGCACGCCTTGAGTGACGCGTTCAGCTGGTCGTTGTTGACGGCGTCGTTGAGACGCGGACAGGTGGGGCTCATCAGCTGGACGTTGTCCCCGGTCACCTTCAGGGCCAGTTCGCTGCCCTCGTTGATGGCCTGCGCCGCCAGCAGATAGATGATCGAGAGCAGCAGGATGCCCGCGATCAGGAACATCCCGCCGTAGAGCAGCGTCAGACGTATCCGGATCGTCGGCCGGACCCAGGGCAGCGCCTGGTCGGGCCGTCTGGGGTCCCAGGTCGGTTTCGGGGGCGCCGAGGGCGGCGCCGGCGTGGTCGCCACGGGCATCAGATCCGGTAACCGGAGCCGGGCACGGTGACGATCACGGGCGGCTCGCCTAGCTTGCGTCGCAGCGTCATGACCGTGACGCGCACGACATTCGTGAAGGGGTCGGTGTTCTCGTCCCAGGCCTTCTCCAGCAGCTGCTCGGCGGAGACCACGGCGCCCTCGCTGCGCATCAGCACTTCGAGGACCGCGAACTCCTTGGGCGCGAGCTGGATCTCCTTGCCCTCCCGGAAGACCTCCCGGCGGTTCGGGTCGAGCTTGATGCCCGACCGCTCCAGGACCGGCGGCAGCGGGACGGTCGTACGGCGGCCGAGCGCCCGCACGCGGGCGGTCAGCTCGGTGAAGGCGAAGGGCTTGGGGAGATAGTCGTCGGCGCCCAGCTCCAGGCCCTCGACCCGGTCGCTGACATCGCCGGACGCCGTGAGCATCAGCACCCGGGTCGGCATGCCCAGCTCGACGATCTTGCGGCAGACGTCGTCACCGTGGATCAGCGGGAGGTCGCGGTCGAGCACGACGACGTCGTAGTCGTTGACCCCGATCCGCTCCAGGGCCGCGGCGCCGTCGTACACGACGTCGACGGCCATGGCCTCCCGGCGCAGCCCGGTGGCCACCGCATCGGCGAGCAGCTGCTCGTCCTCGACGACGAGTACGCGCACGTCGCTGTCCTTCCTCTGGGCCCTTTGCCGGAGATCCGGGGAACCGGGCAGGTCGTAGCACTGGTTGTGCGGGCCCATCCTGCCCGCTACGCGCATAAACCGGCGGTAAGACAATGCCGACCGCCGGGCATACGGAAGGAATACGCAAGATTCTTGAATGTCGGGAGGTTTCTCCCGTACACGCCCTGGGGATGACGAGTGCACACCCGAGATCACGCCCCTTACGTGGCATGCCACTACCCGCTCTGTCCCCCAGAGGGAGTGGTGCGTGATCGACCGCCGTCGGCACTTCCAGGTGCCACTTGACCACGACGTCGGCACACCCCCGTGCCATCGACCCACGCCGAGGGGGCGCAATGGACGCATTCACCGCAGGTCTTCTGCAGCGTATAAGGACCACGGAATCCGATCTCACCCGAGCTCGCGAGACGGGCGACGACTTCCTCGCGGAGGTCGAGCAGGAGGAGCTGGACGACCTGCACCGCCTCGCCGCGGAGCACGGCGTTCAGTTCGGCACCGCGAACGTGTGACCGCAGGAAGGACCCCGGCGCCCTGGGACGGTGCCGGGGTCCTTTCCTGTCCGGGGCCGACCGGACCCGGTCCGTACGGAGGCGCGGAGCTGGTCAGTCGTGCCAGGCGCCGTACTCCTCCAGCAGTGCCTGGAGCGGTTCGAAGACGCCGGGCGTCGCCGCCACCGCGAGGTCGCCGTCGGCCGGGGCGCCGGGGCGGCCGCCGGTGAGCGCGCCCGCCTCGCGGGCGACGAGTTCGCCGGCCGCGAGGTCCCAGGGGTGCAGCCCGCGCTCGTAGTAGCCGTCGAGCCGACCCGCGGCGACGTCGCAGAGGTCGACGGCCGCGGAGCCGCCGCGCCTGATGTCCCGCAGCTGCGGGATCAGCCGCGCGGCGAGGGCGGCCTGGTGGGTGCGGACGGTGGTGACGTAGTTGAAGCCGGTCGAGACCAGCGACTGTTCCAGCGGCGGTGCGGGGCGGCAGTTCACCGGCCGGTCGTTGAGGTACGCGCCGCCGCCGAGCACGGCCCGGAAGGTCTCGCGGCGCATCGGGGCCTCTACGACGCCGACAAGGGTGACGCCGTCGCGTTCGGCGGCGATGGACACGGCCCAGGTCGGCAGCCCGTACAGATAGTTGACCGTGCCGTCCAGCGGGTCGATCACCCAGCGGACACCGCTGCTGCCCGCCGAACTCGCGCCCTCCTCACCGAGGAAGCCGTCGTCGGGGCGGTTCTCCGCCAGAAAGCCCGTGATCAGCTTCTCGGCCGCGATGTCCATCTCCGTGACGACGTCGATGGGGCTGGACTTCGTCGCGGCCACACCCAGGTCGGCGGGGCGTCCGTCGCGCAGCAGCGCCCCGGCGCGGCGCGCGGCCTCCAGGGCGAGGGCGAGCAGTTCGGCGGTGAGGGGGTCGGTGTCGGACGCGGAACCGGGGTCGGTCACTGGCAGGTCACTCCTCGGGAAGGCACCGGGTGGGACGGGCGTCGGGCGTGCGGGGCGTCAGGCGTGCGGGAGTCGGACGTACACCGGGTCGGGCGTCGCGGACTCGGACGTCGCGGACCGGGGGCGTCGCGGACCGGGGGCGTCGCGGACCGGGGGCGTCGCGGACTCAGGCGTACGGGCTGTCGGCCCCGGCGGCGGCCGGGCGGGGTGTCCTGGCGGGGCAGCAGCCGATCGGGCAGAGGTCGTGACTGGCGCCGAGCGTCCCGAGCGCGCACCGTTCCGCCGCGGTCCCCCGCTCGGTCGCCGCGCGCTCCAGGAGCAGATCGCGTACGGCGCCGACGAACCGCTCGTCGGCCCCCACGGTGGCCGAGCGCCGGACCGGCAGGCCCAGTTCGGCGGCCTTGGCCGTGGCCTCGGTGTCGAGGTCGTACAGCACCTCCATGTGGTCCGAGACGAACCCGATGGGCACCATGACGACCGCCGGGGCCCCCGCGCCGCGCACGGCCTCCAGGTGGTCGCAGATGTCCGGCTCCAGCCACGGGATGTGCGGCGCCCCGCTGCGCGACTGGTAGACGAGCCGCCAGGGGTGCTCGACGCCGGTCTCCTCGTGGACCGTGTCGGCGATCAGCCGCGCCACGTCGAGGTGCTGGGCGACGTACGCGCCGCCGTCGCCGTGGTCCTCCACAGGACCCGAGGTGTCGGCGGCGGCCAGCGGGACGGAGTGGGTCGTGAAGGCGAGGTGGGCCCCCGCGCGCACGTCCTCGGGAAGATCGGCGAGGGAGGCGAGCACACCGTCCACCATGGGCCGTACGAAGCCGGGGTGGTTGAAGTAGTGCCGCAGCTTGTCGACGCGGGGCGGCTCCAGCCCCTCGTCCGTCAGCGTCGCGAGCGCGTCCGCGAGGTTCTCGCGGTACTGCCGGCAGCCGGAGTACGAGGCGTAGGCGCTGGTGGCCAGGACGGCGACACGGCGTCTGCCGTCCTTGGTCATCTCCCGCAGGGTGTCGGTCAGATAGGGCGCCCAGTTGCGGTTGCCCCAGTAGACGGGCAGTTCCAGGCCGTTCTCGGCGAAGTCCTCGCGCAGCGCCTTCAGGAGGACGCGGTTCTGTTCGTTGATCGGGCTGACCCCGCCGAACAGGAAGTAGTGCTGCCCGACTTCCTTGAGCCGCTCCTTGGGGATGCCCCGGCCACGGGTCACGTTCTCAAGGAACGGAACCACGTCGTCCGGGCCTTCCGGGCCGCCGAAGGACAGCAGGAGCAAGGCGTCATAGGGGGAAGTCTCTACCTGTTCGGGCATGCCTCGATCCTGCCATCCGCGGTTGGCGGGCGATAAACCGAGGCGCGCCGGAGGACCGCCGGGCCGTAAGCTGTCTGCGCCTGTTCATTCCTTACCGCCAGTGCCCAGCGGCCGTTCGCGCCGTCACTCGCGACAGCGCCTACCGGAGCGACACGTGGCCAGTCCCTACCGCGCGATCTTCGCCGCGCCCGGCACCCGGAGTTTCAGCGCGGCCGGTCTCGTCGGCCGGATGCCGCTGTCCATGATGGGCATCGGCGTCGTGACGATGATCTCCCAGCTCACCGGGCGTTACGGGCTGGCGGGCGCGCTGGCGGCGACGCTCGCGATGTCCGCCGCCGGGATGGGGCCGCTGATCTCCCGGCTCGTGGACCGGCACGGCCAGCGGCGGGTCCTGCGGCCCGCCGCGCTGACCGCCGTGACGGCCGTCGCCGGACTCCTGCTGTGCGCCCAGCAGTCGGCCCCGGAGTGGACGCTCTTCGTCTTCGCCGCGGGCGCGGGCTGTGTGCCGAGCGTGGGGTCGATGGTCCGGGCGCGCTGGGCGGAGCTCTACCGGGGGTCGCCGCGTGAGCTGCACGCCGCGTACTCGTGGGAGTCGATCGTCGACGAGCTGTGCTTCATCTTCGGCCCGATCATCTCGATCGGTCTGTCCACGGCCTGGTTCCCCGAGGCGGGTCCGCTCCTGGCCGGGGTGTTCCTGGTGACGGGGGTGTTCTGGCTGACGGCGCAGCGGGCCACCGAGCCGGTGCCGCAGTCCCGTGAGCACCACACCCGGGGTACGGCGCTGCGCTCCCCCGGTCTCCAGGTGCTCGTGGTGACGTTCGTGGCGACCGGCGCGATCTTCGGCGGCATCGACGTGGTGACGGTGGCGTTCGCGGAGGAGCGGGGGAACAAGACGGCGGCGAGCCTCGTCCTCGCCGTCTACGCGCTCGGTTCGTGCCTCGCCGGTGCCGTGTTCGGGCTGCTGCATCTGCGGGGCAGCGCGTCCAGGAGGTGGCTGGTGGGCGTCTGTGCGATGGCCGTGAGTATGATCCCCCTCCAACTGGCCGGGAGCCTGCCGATCCTGGCCGTGGCGCTCTTCGTCGCCGGCCTCTCGATCGCACCGACGATGGTGACGACGATGGCCCTCGTCGAAGCGCACGTACCTCGTACCGAACTCACCGAGGGCATGACGTGGACCAGTACCGGACTCGCCGTCGGAGTGGCGCTCGGCTCCTCCGCCGCGGGCTGGGTGGTGGACGCCTCCGGGGCGCGGGCGGGGTTCGCTGTGCCCGTCGTGGCGGGAGTGGCCGCGGCCCTGGTGGCGCTGCTGGGCCACCGCAGGCTGCGGGAGCGGCCAACGGATCGGGAGGGGCTCGGGGCTGATGACCAACACCGGTACAGGCGCGGCGACGACGAGGAACGCGACAAGCACCTGGCGTAACTGGGCGGGGAACGTGAGCGCGCGTCCCACCCGCGTCCTCTCCCCCGCCTCCGTGGAAGAACTCGCCGAGGCGATCCGTACGGCCGCGGCGGACGGGCTGCGGGTCAAGGCGGTCGGTGCGGGGCACTCGTTCACGTCCGCGGCGGCCACCGACGGCCTGCTGATACGGCCCGATCTGCTCACCGGCATCCGGGAGATCGACCGCGCGGCCGGCACCGTCACCGTGGCGGCGGGCACCCCGCTGAAGCGGCTGAACGAGGCCCTGGCCGGGGAGGGCCTGTCGCTCACCAACATGGGCGACATCATGGATCAGACCGTCGCCGGCGCGACGTCCACGGGCACGCACGGCACCGGCCGTGAGTCGGCCTCGATCGCCGCGCAGATCCGGGCGCTGGAACTCGTGACGGCGGACGGCTCCGTACTGACGTGCTCGCCGACGGAGAATCCGGAGATCTTCACGAGCGCCCGGATCGGGCTGGGCGCGCTGGGTGTCGTCACGGCGATCACCTTCGGTGTGGAGCCGGTCTTCCTGCTGACGGCGCGCGAGGAGCCGATGCCGTTCGACCGGGTGACGGCCGACTTCGACGCGCTCGTCACGGAGAACGAGCACTTCGAGTTCTACTGGTTTCCGCACACCGGCAACTGCAACACCAAGCGCAACAACCGCAGCGCGGGCCCGGCGGCCCCTCCCGGTACGGTCAGCGGCTGGATCGAGGACGAACTCCTCTCCAACGGGCTGTTCCAGGTGGCCTGTTCGGTCGGCCGGGCGGTGCCCAGGACCATCCCCGCGATCGCCCGGGTCTCCAGCCGCGCCCTGTCCGCCCGTACGTACACGGACATTCCTTACAAGGTCTTCACCAGCCCGCGCCGCGTGCGCTTCGTGGAGATGGAGTACGCCCTGCCGCGCGAGGCCGCGGTGGACGCGCTGCGCGAGGTCAAGGCCATGATCGAGCGCTCACCGCTACGGGTGAGTTTCCCGGTCGAGGTGCGGACGGCGCCCGCCGACGACATCCCGCTGTCGACGGCGTCGGGGCGGGAGACGGCGTACATCGCGGTGCATCTGTACCGGGGCACGCCCTACCGCTCGTACTTCACGGCGGTGGAACGGATCATGACCGCGCACGGCGGCCGGCCGCACTGGGGCAAGGTGCACACGCGGGACGCGGCGTATCTGGCCGGGGTCTATCCGCGCTTCGACGAGTTCACGGCGGTACGGGACCGGCTGGACCCGGAGCGGCTGTTCGGGAATCCGTATCTGCGGCGGGTCATCGGCGGGTAGCGCCTCGCGTCGTCAGCCGGTCGGACCCGGCGTCGGGGCCGTGGGCGGCGGGGGCGGGACGGACTGGCCCCCGGGGTCGCCGGATCCGCCGGATTCACCGGATTCGCCGTCGGGTTGCGAGGTGCCGGGGGACGGGGCGGTCGAAGGGCCGCCGGTCTCGGGGGTGTTCGGGCTCTGCCCGTCGCCCGGTGCGGACGGGGCCGGGGTGCCGTCGGTGCCGGTACCGGGGTCCGGGTCGGTTCCCGTACCGCTTCCCGTGCCGTCGTCCGAGGGGGTCGGGCCGCCGCCCCCGGGCTCGGCCGGCCGGTCGGGTGTGGAGTCCCGGTCGGTGTCCCCGCCGCGTACGACGGAGCTGAACGTCGTTCCCTTGCCGCCGCTCAGATCCTGGCCTGCGGCCAACTCGTAGCCGGTGATGCAGAGCATCGCCACGGCGAAGACGACGGCGGCCGCGGCGACGGGCCGCTTCCAGCCGCGTACCCGTGTGCCGTACGTGGTGGCTCCCCCGAACTCGTCCTGGGCGGCGGGCCGCTGGGCGACGGGTCCCTGGGCGGAAGCCTCCTCGGGAGGCGGGTCGGCGCGCGCCGGATCCGGGACGGGGGCCGGCTCGGAGTCGTACACCTGGCGCGCCCTCGGCTTCACCTGGACCGAGACCTCGCGTATCTGGTCGCCGGTGCGCCGGAACAGGTGCTGGAAGACCGTGCCGCCACAGGTGGCGATCACGCTCACCACACCGGCGCCGATGATCGTGCCGTACACCCCGAGCTTGGAGGCGAACACCGCCGCGGCGATGGCCGCGAGCGCGCTGCCCGCGACCTGCGGCACGCTCAGTTCGAGCCGTTGTGTCGCGGTCTCCTCGCCGGTCCGTATGCCCGGATTCTGCCTCTGATCCATCTCCGACCTCTGCTTGCCCATCTGTGCCACCGTGCACCAGGAAGGGACATATGAGCGAATCGGATAGTTCCGCTTCTGGAGATTGTGTGAATTGGGACACGCGTGCGGCATACGGACACCCCCTCAACTGCCGTACCCCCGCAGAACTTCGGTGGCGTGGCAGTCCACCCCGATGGCCCGAATGGAGTACTGTGGCGAGCCCTGGGGCCGGACTCCCTCACAGGTGTCCGGGTCTTCGGGAGGGGGCCGAAGTGGCACTCGATCCGGCGGCGCGATGGCACCGCACGGGCGCCTGCTACGCAAAGTGACCAGGTCTGTCACTCTGTGTCGCAAACAGGCAACCGTGTCATGACGGCGTTCCAGGGCCCATGCCCGACACGCCGGGCAACTCGGCAAGGTTGTGGCAGGCTGCACCCGGGCAGGTCACACTCGACTAGCGGAAGCAGCGACGCACGTGACGTCGGCAGGCACCACCCGGGAGGTCCCCATGCCCGAACTGCGTGTCGTGGCCGTCTCCAATGACGGCACACGACTGGTGCTCAAGGCTGCCGACAGCACGGAGTACACGCTCCCCATCGACGAGCGGCTGCGAGCGGCCGTACGCAACGACCGTGCCCGCCTCGGCCAGATCGAGATCGAGGTGGAGAGCCACCTCAGGCCCCGTGACATCCAGGCGCGGATACGTTCGGGAGCCTCCGCCGAAGAGGTCGCCCAGATGGCCGGGATCCCGGTCGACCGGGTCCGGCGCTTCGAGGGCCCCGTGCTGGCCGAGCGCGCCTTCATGGCCGAGCGCGCCAGGAAGACGGCGGTACGCCGCCCCGGCGAGAACACCGGTCCCCAGCTGGGCGAGGCGGTGAACGAGCGGCTGCTCATGCGCGGCGCCGAGAAGGAGACCGCGCAGTGGGACTCGTGGCGCCGCGACGACGGCACCTGGGAAGTCCTGCTCGTCTACCGGGTCGCGGGCGAACCGCACTCGGCGAGCTGGACGTACGACCCGCCCCGGCGGCTCGTACAGGCCGTCGACGACGAGGCCCGCTCGCTGATCGGTGAGACGGACGACTCGCTCGCCGTCGGTACGAAGGAGCCGAGCTTTCCGTTCGTCCCGCGTATCGCGCGGCTGCCGAGAGATCGTGAACGGCCGCTCGACCGCGCTCTGGAACGGCAGATGGAGCGCCCGAGCACATCGGATCCGGACGAGGACACCAGTGAGCGCGACACCCTGACCAGCCTGCTGGAGGCGGTGCCGAGCTTCCGTGGCGACATGGTGGTCCCGGAGCGGCCTTCGCCGCCCGAGCCGCCGGCCATCGAGCCCGGTCAGGCGCCCGAGGAGGAGCCGGTGGCACCGGCCGCCTCGGCGGGTGCGGGGTCCGCGTACGCGGATGTGCTGATGCCGCGTTCGGTGGCGGGCCACCGCGACCGGCTGACCGGTACGACGGACCGTCAGGCGGAGGCCGACGGCGTACGGCCCAACCGCCGTGCCGCCGTGCCGAGCTGGGACGAGATCGTGTTCGGCACGCGTCGCAAGAAGCAGGACTGACGGAGTACAGACGGAATGGGGCCGGGGCGGTGCGCGC
>NZ_JBHUZM010000175.1:0-13958 GCF_042667665.1 Streptomyces sp. NPDC057307
GACCCACGCCGCGCCCCGTTCCCGGCATTGTCGGCGCGGTCGGCGCGCGGGTTCGTCGGCGCGCGGGTTCTCAGGCGCGGAGACCGCCGGGTGCGGAGATTCTCAGGCGGCGGGGGGCCGCCATTCGACGAGCAGCAGTGTGGCGTCGTCGCGCAGTCGGTTGTCATGGGCGTCGAGAATCGAGTGGATGAGGCGGCGCAGCGCCTCGGGGGCCAGTTCACCGGCCGCGGTCGCCCGGATGATGGAGTCCGTGAACCGGTCGAGCCCGAACTCCGTGCGGTCGCCCGCCCCTGACTCGACGACTCCGTCCGTGTAGAGCAACACCCGGTCCGCGGGCTCCAGTTGCGCCTCGTTGACCGTGCGGGGGGTCTCGCAGAACCGGGCGCGCAGCCCCATCGGCGGCTGGGCCGGCCGCTCCAACTCGCCGTGCAGTACGCGGTCTCCCCGGATCAGCAGGGGCGGCGGATGCCCGCAGTTGCACCACCGGAAAAGGCCGCTCACGAGATCCAGCTGGGTGACGATGCCCGTGCAGTACTGATCCGGCAGCCAGCGCGCGAGCGCCAGATCGACGGTGTCCACCAGCGTGGGGAGATCGCCACCGTCCCGCCGGGCGCTGCGGCAGCCCGCCAGCGCGACGGCCGTGGTCAGGCCCGCCGCCAGGTCGTGGCCCATCGAGTCGAAGATGTCGACGTGCAGTGTCGAGCGGGTCAGCGAGTGGTCGAAGGCGTCGCCGCCGATCTCGTACGCCGGCTCCAGCACCGCCGTGGACAGCGCGCGGGCGTTGCCGATGGTCCGCGGCGGCAGGAAGGCGCGCAGCATCTCGGCGGGCAGCTCCATGCGCTCCGTACGGGCGTACCGCGCCAGGCTGTCGCTGTACGCCCGCTTCGAGGTGATCGCCATGGCGAGCACGGACGCGATCATCCGGCAGCGGCGCAGCCTTACCGCGTCGATGGCGTCCGCCCTGATGCTGAGCACGCCGAGCCGTTCCGCTCCGTCGATCAGTGGTAGCCACGCGTTGAGAACGCCGTTCTCCAACTCCTCGATCCGCAGGTCGAGCGAGCGATACGCGCGCCCGCCCGTCGTGGCGTTCACATCGAGGTTGGGCATTCCGTCGGCGAGCGGGACGAGCTGCCGCTGCTGGATGTCGACCAGATAGACCACGATCTGGTCGAGACCGAGCGCCTCGGCACAGCGGTTGACCAGCTCCGGAAGGTCCATCGGGGCCGCTGCGTGTGCCTCGGCGAGCAGCTCTTCGAGCAGCCGCTCGCCGGGGTCGGGGGCCGCGCTCTCGTTCGGCATGGCGACCGCCTCCTCACCGGCAGGCTCCTACCAGCATCGCAGGTCCGGGCGGGCGGCAGCAGCCGAGCGGACCGCACGACATGACACGGACGGCATGACAGGACACGGACGGGCGCGGGCGGCGGGTGGCCGGCACGGCCGGACGGGCTGTGTGAGGGGGAACTCGCCGCGATCGCTGGGCACCGCCGGAGCCACCCTGATAGGGAGGAAGACATGAGCGAAGAGACCCCGATCCCCCCTGTCCTGACCGTCATCGCCGCCAGCACCATCGAGCCGAACGTCATCGGGGAAGGTGTCGCCGACCGTAACTCGTGGATGGTGATCGAGACCGCCGAGCACGGCCAGCTCCTGCTCAATCTGCCGGGCCCGCTGTACCGCGCGATGGAGCAGGCCACCTCCCTGGCCGCCAACGAGGCGGGCCCCGGGCGTCTGGCTCTCACCGAACGCGAGATCGCCGCCTACCGCGAGCGCATCGCGGGTCTCACCGAGGAGAAGTAGCCGGCGCCCGCGACGCCTCTTCGCTCGCGCCCGTGGCACGGTGCCGGGGGCGCGGTCAGGCGGTCCGTACGGCGGTCGGTACGGCGGTCAGTACGGACGGTCGCCCGCTATGGCGACGCGTTCGGCGACCCGCCGGTGCGTGCCGTAGTCCGCGACCGCGTAGTGCTGCGTGGCGCGGTTGTCCCAGAAGGCGATGTCGCCCGCCTGCCAGCGGAACCGGACCTGGTACTCGGGCACATGCGCCTGCTGGAAGAGCAACCGCAGCAGCCGGTCGCTCTCCGCCCGCGCGAGCCCCACGATCCGGGTGGTGAACGACGTGTTCACGAACAGCATCCGCCGTCCCGTCTCCGGATGCGTGCGCACCACGGGGTGCTCCACCGGCGGGAAGACGTCCTGGAACCGGGCGAGCCGTTCGGCGGGGGAGAACCGCGCGAAGCCCGGCACGAAGTCGTGCACGGCGACAGCGCCGTCGATCCGCTCCTTCACCTCGCGCGGCAGATTGTCGTACGCCACCGCCATGTCGGCCCACATCGTGTCGCCCCCGGCGGGCGGCACCTCGCGCAGTTGCAGCACGGCGCCCATCGCGGGCCGCTCCCGGAAGGTGACGTCCGTGTGCCACACGTTCTCGAAGGTGGGGACGGCCGTACGGTCGAAACGCACCACGTCCTTGGCATCCCCCGCCGCCAGCAGCGGATTGGTCTCCAACTCGCCCCAGTTGAGGGCGAAGGCGCGCTGCGCGCCGGAGGACAGACGCTGCCCCCGGAAGAAGAGGACCTTCCACTCCAGCAGGGCGCGATTCAGCTCGTCCCGCACGGCGGGGGACGGCGGTACCGACAGATCCAGCCCGTGGATCTCGGCGCCGATGGTGCGGGACTGCGGGACGAGTCCGAAGAGTTCGTACGGCCGGTCCTCCCAGCCCTCGGGAACGCGGCGCAGCTCCCGATGCCCCTCGTACAGGCCGTCGGCGGGGATGTGGGGATCACGGAGCGCGGGAACGGCGGAGGCGTCCGACGCGGATATGGCTGCGATGGTCACGAGGCTCCTCGGGAGAACGAACCGGTGGGGAAGGGAGCGGGCCGACCCGTCACGGGCGCGTGGGCGCGGGCGGCGGATACGACGAGGCGGTGGCCGTCAGGACCGTGACGGTACGGGCGCGGCGCTACCGGAGGTCAGCGACAGCGACAACAACAGACGGGCGGGGACCCCACCCGGCCACGGCGCAGCAGAAAGCTGAGGCCGCGGGGCGCGCACTCACCGCGGGGGCCGCTGAGACGCGGCTCCACTGCACGGTGGTTCGAGTACGGGCCCATGGCAGGCACCGTACCTCAGCCGGTCCGCCGGGAACATCAGTGGTCGACGTCCTCGTGCGCATGGCCGGGCCGGGGCAGGGTGTGCTTATGGCTCTCTCCGTGGCACACCTCAGCGACCCCCACCTCACCACCGGCCCGCTGGGCGGCGCGCCCGTGGAAGGGCTGCGCCGGGCGCTCGGGCGCGTTCTCGTCCTCGATCCGCCGCCGGACTGCGTGGTGATCACCGGGGATCTGGTGGAGCGGGGAGCACCGGAGGAGTACGCGCTGCTGCGCGAGGTGATCGGACGCTTCCCGCTGGCGCTGTTCCTCGTGGCGGGCAACCACGACGAACCCGGCGCGCTGGTCGACGCGTTCGGCGGGACCGGCCACATGGCGGGTGCGCACGAGGCGTACTACGTCGCCGAGTTGCCCGGACTCACCCTCGTGGCACTGGACTCCTCGGTGCCCGGTGAGGGCGGTGGGCGGCTCGGGCCGGAGCAACTCGACCGGCTCGACAGGGACTTGGCCCGCCGGCCCGACGTACCGGCGTTCGTGTGTCTGCACCACCCGCCGGTGCCTGTCGGCATTCCGTTCCTGGACGGTATGCGGCTGGCGGACGGCGACGCGCTCGCCGATGTGCTCGTACGGCACCCGAACGTGGCCCGCGTCCTCGCGGGCCATGTCCACCGCCCGGTCACGGCCGGCTACGCGAACAGCACCCTCGCCGTCGCCCCCAGCACCCACCTCCAGAGCGGACTCGCGCTGCGCGAGGGCATCCCCCACTACCTGCCCGAGCCGACGTCCTTCCTGCTCCATCTCCTCGCCGGCGCTTCGTGGATCACCCACACCGTCCCGGTCAGCCACGCGGCGGCCCCGATCGCCGGCTGGTAGGAAAGGTCCGCCGGTCAGGACCCAGCAGCTCAGCGCGGCGTGGCGGACTCCTCCAGGACCGAGCGGAGCGGCGTGGCGTCCCGCCCGAGAAGGTTCGTCAGCGCGGGACCGGTGGTGGTGAACTCACCGCGCCGGGACGCGTGGAACATACCGAGCAGCATGTTCGCCTGGCTCTCGGGTACCCCGTGGCCGATCAGACCGGCCGTCCACTCCTCGTCGTCGGCGACGACGCGGCGGACGGTGCGGCCGGTGAGTTCGGTGAGGATGCCCGCGATGTCTTCGAGGTCGAGCGCGTCCGGCCCGGTCAATGGGGGAGTCGCCCCGTCGAACCGCCCTTCGTCCGCGAGGACGATCGCCGCCGCCTCGGCGAGGTCGGCGTGGGTGGTCCAGGAGACGGGGCCGTCGGCGGGCGCGACGAGTTCGCCGGTTTCGAGTGCCTGGCCCAGGAGGAGCGGGACGGTGCTCGCGTAGAACCCGTTGCGCAGCGCCGTGTACGGCGTGCCCGTCGCTGCCAGGTACCGCTCGGTCGCGGCGTGGTCGGGCATGGGCGCGAACAGCGAATCGGCGGCGGTGGCCTGGTGGCTCGTGTACAGGATGCGCTCGGCCCCGGCGGCACGGGCGGCGTCGATCGCCGCGGTGTGCTGGGCGACCGCCGCGTCGCCGGTCTCGCTCGCCGAGACGATGAGCACCTGTGTGGCGCCTTCGAACGCGCCGACGAGCGATTCGGGGTCCGTGAAGTCGCCGCGCCGTACCCGGACGCCATGTGCGACAAGGCCGGCGGCGCGGTCCGTGTCACGGACGCTGACGCCGACCCGCTCCACGGGGATCCGTTCGAGCAGCCGCTGGACGATCAGGGAACCGAGCTTGCCGGTGGCGCCGGTGATGATGATCATGATTCGACCTCGTGTCGTCTCTGATGTTATCGATGGAAACTGAAGTGCGATTCCAACGATAACGCATCGATAGCGGTAACCCGTTATCGTTGATTCATGGTCGAGACGAAGCCCGGCGGGGCCGGCAGGAGCGAGACGCGCGCGAACCTCGTGGAGGTCGCGGCGCGGCTCCTGCGCGAACAGGGTCCGAACGCCGTCACCACCCGTGGTGTCGCCCAGGCCGCCGGCGTGCAGGCGCCGACGATCTACCGTCTGTTCGGCGACAAGGACGGCCTGCTCGACGCCGTCGCGGAGCATGTCTTCGCCCTCCATGTCGCGGGAAAGACGCTGGTGGAGGAGAGCGACGACCCCCTCGCGGACCTCCGGGCGGGGTGGGACGCGCATGTCGGCTTCGGCCTGGCCAACGCGGCGCTCTTCGGCCTTCTCATGGATCCCGGCCGTGCCACTCGCTCACCGGCGGAGGCCGCGGGGCTGGAGGTCCTGCGCGCCCGCGTACGCCGTGTCGCGGCGACCGGCCGGCTGCGCGTCTCGGAGAGCCGCGCCGTCGCGCTCATTCACGCCGCCGGCACCGGCGCCGTGCTGACCCTGCTCGCCGCACCACCGGAGGAGCGGGACCTCGGCCTCGCCGACGCGATGTACGACACGGTGACGCGGTCGATCCTGACCGACGTGTCCGTGCCCGCCGAGGACGACGTGACCGCGGCCGCCGTCGCGTTCCGGACCGTCGTGCCCCGGCTGCCGACGCTCACCGCCATCGAGCGCGCGCTGCTGGCCGAGTGGCTGGACCGGGCCGTCGAGCGTCCGGCCGTCGCACACGGAGCCGTCGAGCACCGAGCCACGGCGAGCTGAACCCCCTCACACGACTCCGACTCCTATGCCGGGTCCGTGTCCATGCGCGCTTCAGAGGCCGATCCGCGCCGCGGCCGCCGACCACGCCCACCCGTCGCCCTGCGGCTCGTACCGGCGCAACGGCTGCGTCCGTGCCACCAGTTGACGCATCTCGGAGCGGTCACCGACGAGACCTCGGGCCCGTGCCTGGACGAGGATGTTGCCGAGCGCGGTGGCCTCCGCCGGTCCCGCCACCACCGGCAATCCCGTGGCGTCCGCCGTCAGTTGGCAGAGCAGTTCGTTACGGCTGCCACCCCCCACCAGGTGCACCACCCGGACGTCGGTGCCGGACAGCTCGGCCGCCGTACGCAGCGTCGCGCGGTGCGCCAGCGCGAGGCTCTCCAGGATGCAACGGACCGTCGCCGCCCGGTCGTCGGGCGGCCGCTGGCCGGTGCGCGCGCAGTACGCGGCGATACGGCCAGGCATGTCGCCCGGCGCGAGGAACGACGGGTCGTCCGGGTCGACCAGAGCGGCGAACGGTCGCGACCGCGCCGCCTGTTCCATCAACGGCCCCAGTTCGGCGGGCAGTCCACGGTCCGCCCAGGTGCGCAGAGTCTCCGACAGCAGCCACAGTCCCATGACATTGCGCAGGAAGCGGTAACTGCCGTCCACCCCAAGCTCGTTGGTGAAGTTCGCGGCCCTGGAAGCCTCCGTGACCACCGGCTCGGCCAGTTCGAGACCGGCCAGTGACCACGTACCGCACGAGAGGTACGCGAAGCCCGGCCCGGTCGCGGGGACGGCGGCCACCGCCGAAGCCGTGTCGTGGGACGCCACGGCCGTGACCGGCGTGGACTCCGGCAGGCCGGTCTCGGCCGCCACGTACGGCAGCAGCGTCCCGGCGGCGTCCCCCGGCCGCCGGATCGGCGGGAACAGGCTCGGGTCGATGCCCAGCCGGCCCATCAGCGCGGGCGACCAGTCGCCCGCACGCGCGTCGAACAGCCCCGTCGTGGACGCGTTGGTGGCCTCCGCGCCGACACTGCCGGTGAGCCAGTACGTGAGCAGATCCGGAATCATCAACAGCGTTCTCGCGGCGGCCAGTTGGGCGCCACCCGCAGCCGCCGCCAACTGGAAGACCGTGTTGAACGGCAGATGCTGCAGCCCGGTGATCCGGTACAGCTCGTCGGCCGGGACCGTCTCCCAGACCCGCTCGCCCATGCCGTCGGTCCGGGTGTCCCGGTAGTGATACGGATTGCCGAGCAGCTGCCCGTCCGCGTCGAGGAGCCCGTAGTCGACCGCCCAGCTGTCGATCCCGATCGACGTGACGTCGTGACTACGAGCCGCGAGGCCGAGGCCGTCGAGCACGCCCTGATAGAGAGCGAGCACGTCCCACCGCAGGCTGCCCGGCAGCCGCACCGGCCGGTTCGCGAAGCGATGGACCTCGGTCAGATCCAGCGTCCCCGCCCCCGCCCGGCCCACCCGCCCCGCCATCACGCGGCCGCTGGTGGCACCCAGGTCGACGGCGACGAAAGCCGAAGCCGAGGAATCGGTGTACGACACGGTGGTGCCCCCTGCTCTCTCGGCTCCCCGGCTCTCCCCGCCCCTCAGCGCAGGAACGCCGCGGCGACACCCGCGTCGACGGGAACGTGCAGACCGGTGGTGTGCGTGAGATCGCCGCCGGTCAGGGCGAACACCGCGTTCGCCACATGCTCCGGCAGCACCTCGCGCTTGAGCAGCGTCCGCTGCGCGTAGAACTCGCCCAGCTTCTCCTCCGTCACCCCGTACACCGCCGCCCGCCGCGCCCCCCAGCCCGCCGCGAAGATTCCCGACCCACGCACCACCCCGTCCGGGTTGACACCGTTGACCCGGATCCCGTGCTCGCCCAACTCCGCCGCCAGCAGCCGGACCTGGTGCGCCTGGTCCGCCTTCGTCGCCGAGTAGGCGATGTTGTTGGGACCGGCGAACACCGCGTTCTTCGACGTGATGTAGACGATGTCGCCGCCCATCGACTGCCCCGTCATGACCCGCGCGGCCTCCCGCGAGACCAGGAACGAGCCGCGCGCCATGATGTCGTGCTGAAGGTCCCAGTCCCGCGCGGTCGTCTCCAGCAGGGGTTTCGAGATCGAGATGCCGGCGTTGTTGACGACCAGGTCCACACCCCCGAAGGCGAGCACCGCCGCGCGGAAGGCGGCGGCGATCGCCTCCTCGTCGGTCACGTCGACCGTGACCGCCAACGCCCGGTCCGGGCCGCCCAGTTCACCGGCGACCTCCGACGCGCTCTCGGCGTTCACGTCGGCGACTACCACGCACGCGCCCTCGGCCGCCAGCCGGTGCGCGATGGCCTTCCCGATGCCCGACCCGCCGCCGGTCACCAGCGCGACGCGGGTGGCCAGCGGCTTGGCGGCGGGCATCCGCCGGAGCTTCGCCTCCTCCAGCGCCCAGTACTCGATCCGGAACTTCTCCGACTCGTCGATCGGCGCGTACGACGAGACCGCCTCGGCGCCCCGCATCACATTGATCGCGTTGAGATAGAACTCGCCGGCCACCCGCGCCGTCTGCTTGTCCTTGCCGTACGAGAACATGCCCACGCCCGGCACCAGCACGATCGCCGGGTCGGCGCCGCGCATCGCCGGCGAGTCGGCGTCGGCGTGCCGGTCGTAGTAGGCGGCGTACTCGGCGCGGTACTCCTCGTGCAGCCGCGCGAAGCGCGCCGTCACCTCGTCGAGCGGCGCGGAGGCCGGCAGATCGAGGACCAGCGGCCGGACCTTCGTACGGAGGAAGTGGTCCGGGCACGACGTGCCGAGGGCCGCGAGACGCGGGTGCTCGGCGCGGGCCAGGAAGTCCAGCACGGGCTCGCTGTCGGTGAAGTGACCCACCTGCGGCCGGTCCGTCGAGGCCAGCCCGCGCAGCAGGGGGGCCAGCTCGGCGGCGCGCGCCCGCCGTTCGTCCTCGGGCAGCGGACCGTACCCGTCCAGCGGCGGCCCGAACGGCTCCGGCCTGCCGCGCTTCGCGAGGAACCGCTCGGCCTCACGGATGATGCTCAGCGAGTTCTCCTCGCACTCCCGCGAGGTGTCGCCCCACGCGGTGATGCCGTGGCCGCCGAGCACACAGCCGATCGCCCGAGGGTTGGCCTCCTTCACCGCGGCGATGTCCAGGCCGAGTTGGAACCCGGGCCGCCGCCAGGGCACCCACACCACACGCTCGCCGAAGCACTCCGCCGTCAGCGCCTCGCCGTCGGCCGCGCAGGCGAGCGCGATGCCGGAGTCGGGGTGCAGATGATCGACGTGCGCGGCGTCCACCAGACCGTGCATGGCGGTGTCGATGGAGGGGGCCGCGCCGCCCTTGCCGTGCAGGCAGTAGTCGAAGGCTGCGACCATCTCGTCCTCGCGCTCCACACCCGGATAGACCTCGGCGAGCGCCCGCAGCCGGTCGAGCCGGAGTACGGCCAGGCCCGGCCCGGTGAGCGTGCCCAGATCCCCGCCGGAGCCCTTCACCCACATCAGCTCGGTGTCGGCGCCGCTCACCGGGTCGGGGGCCAGGCCCTTGGCGGAGGTGTTGCCGCCCGCGTAGTTGGTGTTGCGCGGGTCGGCGCCCAGACGGTGGGAACGTGCCAGGAGTTCGGCGGCCTGGGGGGCCTGCGGGGCCTGAGCGGCTTCGGGGGAGGGCGTCATCAAGCGGCTTCCTTCGGTCCCTGATCGATGAATGAATCGATTCATTGAGAAGGTAGGTGGCGCTGCGGACGGGTGTCAAGATGCTGTACGACTCCCTGTTGGCCGCCCTGCACGGCGCTGCCCGAGCCCCCTGATCGCGGTCGCGTCCCGGCCGGGTCACCACCCCCGTACTTGAATCAATTCACCCCCCGGGACTCACTCCCCGGCCAGCGACTCCGCGATCTCGTCGTGCAGTTGAAGCGGCAGTACGGTGCCCCAGCGCGCCGCCGCCTCGGCGGCCAGGTCGCGGCTCCACCGCCAGCTCTCCAGCGCCGCCGCCCGGAGTTCGGCGGGACGCGCCCCGCCGGTGGTCGCGAGATGGCGCGCGCGGTCGGCCTCCGGCAGGTCCCGTTCCAGTGCGCGGCTCGGCGTGAGCCAGTGCGCCGTGGAACCGCGCAACAGCCGGCAGAGCTTCAACTGCAGTGGTGCGACGACGGCGTGCAGCAGGTTGTACGCGCGGGCGGTCTCGCCCCGCGCCCGTACATGCGCCAGCATCAGCGTCCAGTTGGCGAGTTCGTCGCACAGCTCCTGGGCCGTGGACACCGGCTCCGGCGGCCGGAACCCGGCGAGCCGGCGCGCGGCGGCGGTCAGCCGCCCGGTGCGGTCCAGCAGGACGGCGGAGCCGGGGTCGGGGAGGTGCACCATCCCCTCCCACGACGGGATCAGATCGATGCCGGGACCCGCCGGATCGACGTGGAACTCCCCGCGCATCAGGTCCTCGAAGACCACGGCGAGGATCCCGTGCATATTGGTGTGGGCCAGCTTCAGCGGCGCCAGCCGCTCGACGAACTCCCGCCCGTCGAAGGTGTCGGCGTCCGCGTCCCGGACGAAGAGATACGCGTCGAGATCGGAGTGCTCGTCCGCCTCCCCGAGGGTCCACGACCCGTACAACAGGACGCCGTCCAGGCGGGGTTCGGCCTCGGCGAGTTCACGCAGCCGCTGGACGCGACGGTTCAGGACGGGGGAGGACGATACGTACGGCAGGGGCATGGGGCTGGTCTCTCCTGGGAATGGGCTGACGGCACACGAACGCGGCCCGGTGGCTGCCGGGCTGCCGCTTGGTGGTCTCGGACCACGCTCGTGTGCTCAGCTCATACCCATGCCGTGGATCCTACGAGGCAGGCCCTACCTGGCCAGCACCGGGTCGATCGGGTCCACCGGCCGGATGGAGTCGAACGGGCCCGACTCGACCACATAGCTGCAGTACGTGTACGAGTAGCCGGGATCGATCGACATCCCGTCGGTCGTGCTGGTGACATCGTCGGCCGCGTCCCCGGAGTGCTTGAGCAGGAAGTGGTAGTCACCCACGGGCAGCCGTAGCGTCTTCTTCGGATAGCCCTTGCCGGAGTCCTTGCAGGCCCTGTTGACCGCGTCGTAGCTGGAGTAGTTCTCGCAGCCGCCGCACGCCTTGATCTTGATCGTGCCGGTCACGGGCCCGGTGTAGAGGATCTCCACCGCGTCCGAGGCGTCGTTGCTGATCACCACTTCCAGCCGGGGACCGCCGGGCGCCTTCTCCGGCGGCAGCCGCTTGCCGGCCGCCCCGCGCTCCGCGGCGATCTCGGCGGCGATGGCGATGTCCCGCGCGCGGTCCTTGCGCTTGCTGTCCTTGTACGTGGACCGGAACGCGGTCAGCGTCTCCAGGGCGAGGTCGAAATGCTTGTCCTTGAACTGGTCCACGCCGCACGCGTAGGTGCCGGACTCCACGGCCGACGCGGCGCTCTTCTTCAGAGCCGCGGTGTCCGTCTCGAAGGAGTTCACCATCGCGGAGATGTTCTCCAACTCCGTGGTGGACGTGCACGGGTCGGCCCCGCCCAGCTTCCCGGCCCGCTCCTTGATCGCCGCGTCGACGGCCGGCTTCACGGCCGCCGCCTGCGTCGACTCCGGGAACGTGGAGATGAGTTCGGCCAGTTCACCGCCATCGGTGCCCGACTCGCCCGCGGCCAGTCCCAGCTTCCCGCACTCCAGGAACGAGGTGGCCAACGGCTGGTCGGGCCACTTGGCCAGCTTGCCGAGCAGGGCGTCGTCGACCGAATCCGGCACGTCACGCAGGTACTTGAGGGCGTCGACCGCCTCGCAGTACTTCTTCTGGGTGTACGGGACGGACACGGCGTCGTAGAACGCCGCCAGCCGCTTGGGCACGAGTTTGCCGGCCCTCGAATCCCCCTCGTTCTCGCCGAGTTCGCGGTAGACGCCGAGGGCGGCCGTGAACCCCGCGCTCTTGTCCTCGCCGCTGCTGCCGCTGTCGCGCGTCGCCGCGACCTTCTTGTCGGCCTCGTCGAGCCTGCCGAGCAGCATCCGCTCGACGGCCTCGTCCTGCGCCGCCTCGTAGGCGACCGCCCCGCCCACCGGTATGGCGAGCAGTACGAGAGCCAGGGCGACGGCCAGGGCGGGCCGCAGGGCGGGGAGCACCAGCGGCGGCCGCGGGACCGGGACACGCGCGCGCCGGGCGCCGTCGAGGGCCGCGCCGATCAGCACCAGGGCGTACAGCGCGACCAGAAGGCCGGATACGCCGTCGGTGTCGGCGGGCAGCACGAGGAGCAGGAACAGCCCGGTCGCCGCCAGGGCCAGGGCGAGCCGGAGCCAGTCGCGGATCAGGGCGTAACCGAGCCCGAGGCCGGTGAGGTTGAGGAGCCCGACGGCGGCGACGTGACCGGACGCGGGCGGCGGTCCGACTGGCTGGGGAGGAGCGGCGGGCGGGGGAGGAGGGCCGAACGCCGGCGGGGGAGGGCCGAAGGCCGGAGGCTGGGCCGGTGGCGGCGGTGTCACCGGGGGCCGGCCCGGCGGTGACGCGGGCGGTGCGGTGGGCGGAGGTGGTGTCAGCGGCCGCTGTGCCGGCACCTGCGCCGACGGCGGTACCGCGTCGTTGGGCTCGCCGGCGCTTCCCCCCGCGTCGGCGGCCGGGTCTCTGCCCGCTTCCGGGTCCCCGCCCGTCCCCTGTTCGTCACTGTCTCTCCCCGTTGCCATGTGCCCCCCTGTTGTCCTGTGCCGCAGCGTTCCACTGCTACTCCATACAGTGAACGTCAAGGTCGGTGCGGTGCAAGGCGGTTGGGGAACGGCGGCCGTCTCCGCCACGAGCGGACGGGCTCTCGCGCCGCGACCGAAATTCGGCCATGGAAGGGATTAACACCCTCGAACTCTGGCCAGAATGATGCAGTGACACTCGGTCGGCGAACTACATAATAATACGTTGGGGCGCCCCAAAAGATCATTCATTCTGCTCTCCGGGAATCGCCCTCGCCACCGCACCTTCGGCACCAAAGCATTACGTCCCAGGCCATCGGGCCACCAATGAACGGCGCGAGGAGAGCGGCCGTGCATGATGAATTCCTGTGCCATGTCACCGCCTACGGAGTCAGTGGCGGCCAGCGTATAGGCGTACCTCTGGGAACGTATCGCGCACCCACTCTGTCACTTGCACTGTGGTGGTTACGGGACCGGGCGACCTGGATTGCGGAACGCCTCGATCCGAGCCCCGACAATGACAATTTCCCCGCGCAGGCGCTCGCCCCCCTGGCGGACACCGCCCCTGACGTACCCCAGATGCTGCGGGCCTGGCGCGACAATCAGGCCCATCAGGACCGGGTCGCGGAACATCTGGCGGCAGGTCATCTCATTCGCGTCGCCACGCGCGACGAAACGACGGAATATGAACTTCTCGCGGAATCCGTGGACGCTCTGCGGATGGACCGGGCCAGCCCCTCACTGATCGACGAGTCGGAAATCCAGGACGGTTACGCCGACGGTTACGCCGGGGGCGACGCGCGTGGGCGGACACCCGTCGCGGCGGAGCACGCGTACGAGGGTGAGTACGGTTACGCGTACGCATATGTAAAGCCCTCGGAAGTCGCCGGTAAATGGCGCACGTGGGAAGACTCCTTCGCCGACACGTTGCAACTGGGCAGACTGCCCCGGTAATCGCCGTGGCGGCGCATCGGAATAACTGCCTCCGGACCGCTGTTGACTGTCTCGGACAGGCGGCGCGCGGCACGCGCCGCACAACGGCCGCCGCCGTGTGGACGTTGTTACGGTCGGATTCGCACGGGCCCGAAGGGCGTCCCCACGCGGATGCCGAGGGCAGAGCGACACGCAGAAGGAGACGGCAGATGCTGTTCGGTAAAGAGCATGTCAAGCGCTACCAGGAGACCGACGGCGAGGTGGGACACGACTGGCAGAACGGGACGACCACGCTGATCCTCACCACCACCGGCCGCAAGAGCGGCGAGCAGCGCAGCACCCCCCTCATCTACCGGCCCCACGGTGACGACTTCCTGATCGTCGCCTCCCACGGCGGCAGCGACGCGCCTCCCCTGTGGTACCTCAACATCCAGGCCGACCCCGAGGTGCGCGTCCAGGTGAAGGGCGACCGCTTCACGGCCCGCGCCCGCACCGCGACCCCGGAGGAGAAGCCGGAGATGTGGCGCCGGATGGCCGAGGTCTGGCCCGACTACGACGACTACCAGACCAAGACGGACCGGGAGATCCCCGTGATCGTCCTGGAACGCGTCTGACGGCTCCGCCCGTCCGCGGTCTTCGCTTCCGTGAAGCCGCTCACC
>NZ_JBHUZM010000176.1:0-13834 GCF_042667665.1 Streptomyces sp. NPDC057307
GTCGGCCGCCACCCCCTTCGCGTCCGCGGGACCTACGCCGCGAGCTTCGTCAGCGCCGCGTCGATGCGGGTGAGCGTGCGCTCCTTGCCCAGGATTTCCAGGGACTCGAAGAGCGGCAGGCCCACCGTGCGGCCCGTGACCGCGACGCGGACCGGGGCCTGGGCCTTGCCGAGTTTGAGGCCGTGCTCCTCGCCCGCCGCCAGGACCGCGTTCTTCAGGGACTCGGCGCTCGACCAGTCCGCGTCCACCAGCTTCGCGCGGGCCGTGGTCAGCAGGGCGACCGGGTCGCCCTTCATCGCCTTCGTCCAGGACGCCTCGTCCTCGACCGGCTCGGGCAGGAACAGGAAGTCGACGTTGGCCGTGATGTCCGAGAGCACCGTCACGCGGGTCTGCGCGTACGGTGCGATCGCCTCGAAGGCCGCCTGGTCGAAGTCGTCCGGCGCCCAGTTGGCGTACGGGGCCCGCAGCCAGGGCGCGCAAGCCTCCATGAAGGTCTTCACGTCGAGCTGCCGGATGTGGTCGGCGTTGATCGCCTCGGCCTTCTTCAGGTCGAAGCGCGCCGGGTTGGCGTTGACGTCGGTGATCTCGAAGGCGCCGACCATCTCCTCGCGGGAGAAGACATCCTGGTCGGCGGAGAACGACCAGCCCAGCAGGGACAGGTAGTTGAGCAGCCCGTCGGGCAGGAAGCCGCGCTCGCGGTAGAGGTTGAGCGACGCCTGCGGGTCGCGCTTGGACAGCTTCTTGTTGCCCTCGCCCATCACGTACGGCAAGTGCCCGAACTGCGGCACGAAGTGGGCGACGCCCAGCCCCATCAGCGCCTGGTAGAGCGCGATCTGACGGGGTGTGGAGGAGAGCAGGTCCTCGCCGCGCAGGACGTGGGTGATCTCCATCAGCGCGTCGTCGACCGGGTTGACGAGGGTGTAGAGCGGCGCCCCGTTGGCACGGACGATGCCGTAGTCGGGCACGTTCTCCGGCGTGAAGGTCAGCTCGCCGCGGACCAGGTCGGTGAAGGTGATCGGCTCGTCGGGCATCCGGAAGCGGACGATGGAGGTACGGCCCTCCGCCTCGTACGCCGCCTTCTGCTCGGCGCTCAGGTCGCGGCAGTGGCCGTCGTACCCGGAGGGGCGGCCCGCGGCGCGCGCGGCGTCGCGGCGGGTCTCCAGCTCCTCGGTGGTGCAGTAGCAGTGGTACGCGTGGCCGGCGGCGAGCAGCTTGTCGGCGACGTCCCGGTAGATGTCCATCCGCTGCGACTGGCGGTACGGCGCGTGCGGGCCGCCCACCTCGGGGCCCTCGTCCCAGTCGAGGCCGAGCCAGCGCAGCGAGTCGAGGAGCTGCTCGTACGACTCCTCGGAGTCGCGCGCGGCGTCGGTGTCCTCGATGCGCAGGACCAGGGTGCCGCCGTGGTGACGGGCGAACGCCCAGTTGAAGAGGGCGGTGCGGACCAGGCCCACGTGGGGGTTGCCGGTCGGCGAGGGACAGAAACGTACGCGGACGGTCGCGTTAGCCACGCTTGATCACCTTGTTGGTGAGAGTGCCGATGCCTTCGATGGTGACGGCGACCTCGTCGCCGACGTTGAGGGGGCCGACCCCCGCGGGGGTGCCCGTGAGGATGACGTCGCCCGGGAGCAGCGTCATGGCCTCGGTGATGTGCACGACGAGGTCCTCGACGGAGCGGATCATGTCGCGGGTGCTGCCCAGTTGGCGCTGCTCGCCGTTGACGGTGCACTGGACGGCGAGGCCGTCGCTCACGGCGGCCAGATCGATGGAGGTCTCCACCCAGGGGCCGAGCGGGCAGGAGGTGTCGAAGCCCTTGGCACGGGCCCACTGGTTCTCGCTCTTCTGCGTGTCGCGCGCCGTCACGTCGTTCGCGCAGGTGAATCCGAGGATCACGTCCTTGACGCGCTCGCGCGGGACCTCGCGGCACATGCGGCCGATGACCACGGCCAGTTCGGCCTCGTAGTGAAGGTCCTGGGAGAACGAGGGGTACTCGACACCGTCGCCGGAGCCGATCACCGAGGTGGTCGGCTTGAAGAAGACGACCGGCGTCGCGGGCACCTCGTTGCCCAGCTCCGCCGCGTGCGCCGCGTAGTTGCGGCCGACGCCCACGACCTTGTTGGGAAGCACGGGCGGGAGCAGCCTGACCTTGCTCAGCGGGACCTTGGTGCCGGAGAGCTCGAAGTCGTTGTACGGAATGCCCTTGATGATGTCGAGGACGAGGCCGGCGGCCGTACCGCCGGTGCCGTCCTCCTCGACCGCGCCGAAGGCGACATTGCCGTCGATGGAGAATCTGGCGATGCGCACGGGAAGCTGTCGCCCCTCACTTTGCTGCTGGCTGGCTGACTGGAGACTGACGTCCCAGGCTAGCTTGGTGAGGGGCCGCGGCCGACGCGGTGCGGGGCCGCCGTGGGGCGTGCCCTACTGTGCGACAGGGGCGTCGATCAGCGTCGTACGGCGCGGGTTGGCCGTGCGGAGCGGCAGGTCGACGGAGTGCTCCGGCTGCGCGGGCGGGAGAAGCTCCCCGGCGTCGTCCAGGTTCGCCAGTGTGGTGCGGCGGGGGTTGGCGGTGTTGTGGAACATCTTCGTCATCTTCATCGGTTGTTCTCAGACCTTGTCGGGTACGGGTGCTCAGGAGCGCCGGTTGTCGAATGTGCCATCCATGTAAAGCGTCAGGCTAAACACGTGATTCCCTGCGAAAGCCTGGATGCCGCAACGATCACCATGTGAGTTTGCTCACGACGTGCCGGGCAATTCGCCCATCACGGACAGTGGTCGAGACCGGTGGAAACGGACATTGCACTATCGAAGCCTGCATTCCGCTCCTGATCATCAGGACTGGGGCACCCCCCGCCCACACGGGACTCGTTCCGGGAAGTCCGTTTCCTCCCTGAACACCTTCTACCGATCGTCACGCCGTACTCACAACGCGTCACCCAGGTCACAGCCCGGTACGCGGCCCTTGTTGGAGATCCGGCTCTGTGCTGGAATTCCACGCACCGCCGCGGGTTCTTCAGGACGGCGCGTAAGGGCGCGACGCGGCGCCGAGTGGCATGCGGGGAAGGGGAGCATCGCCGGTCACTCAACGACCACCTTGGAGCGCACTCTGTGCTCCACGACGCCGACACCGTTCCGCCGTTCTGCGGGGGGACGCCTGGTCCAGAGGTTGCGACGCTAGTGCAGGGACGTTTCAAGAGGGATAGCAGCGCTGCGGCGGAGCAGGAGCCCCGCGGCGGAACCGACCGCGGCTCCTCGCCCCAGCACACCCAGAACCCGGGCCAAGGTCCGGCCGGCGAGGGTGCTGACCGGGGTGCCCAGCCCGGTGCGGCGCCCGGTGGCGACGCCCCGAACGCCGCGCCCAAGGCGGCTTCCACCGACGCGGGTTCGCGAATAGCGCTGCGCAACTGGCGCATCAGTACCCGTCTGGTGGCACTGCTCACCCTGCCGGTGGTCGCGGCCACCACGCTGGGTGGACTGCGTATCAACGAGTCCCTGAACGACAGGCAGCAGCTGGAGCACATGCAGCTGTTGACCAAGATGACCAAGGAAGCGACCAGTCTCGCCGCCGCGCTCCAGGCGGAGCGCGACGAGTCGGCGGGTCCGCTCACCAACGGCGCGAACCCCAAGGACTTCAAGGTCCAGGACCGTCGCACCAAGACGGACCGGGCCAAGAGGGCCTTCCTCGGCGCCACCGTGGACATCGGGAACACCGACGGCGACCAGGCGCTGGAGTCGATCCGCGCCAACGTCAGCCAGATCGCGACCCAGGTCAACAAGATCCAGGAAATCCGCAAGGACGCGTACGACACTGACACCACGCACTCCCTGACGGTCGACGCCTACAGCGGTCTCATCGACTCGCTGCTGAGCCTCTCGCAGGACATGGCGCAGGCGACCAGCAACCCGGACATGATCAAGCGGACCCGCGCCCTGGCGGCCTTCTCCTCCGCCAAGGAGTACGCGTCGATCCAGCGCGCGATCATCGCCTCCGCGCTCCCCGCCGATCCCAGGGAGGCGGGCGATCTCAACGAGAACGACCGGCTCTACGGACTGGCGGCCGCCACCAAGGGCGCCAACGCCCTCGCCTCCTTCGACGCGTTGTACGAGTCGATGGGCGGCAACGCGGAGGAGCTGACGGCGCCGCTCAGCGGCAAGGGCAATCCCGAGATCAACGCCGCCGACGAGTACGCGCAGCGGGTCCTCGGCATCTCCGGCGGTCTGGAGGGGCGGCCGAAGCGCTCGTACCTGGACTGGACCGACCAGGCGTCCGCCAAGATCAACGCGATGAACATCATCGAGCAGACGCTGCTCGGTGAGATGGAGAACAAGGCGCGTCAGCTGCGCGAGAAGTCGCAGCAGGACGCGCTCATCAACGGTGCGCTGATCCTCGTCGTCCTCGGTGTCTCGCTGGTCGGCGCCTTCGTCGTCGCCCGCTCCATGATCCGCTCGCTGCGCCGCCTCCAGGAGACGGCCACCAAGGTCGCCCAGGACCGGCTGCCCGAGCTGGTCAAGCAGCTCTCCGAGGCCGACCCGCAGGACGTGGACACCTCCGTCGAGTCCGTCGGTGTGCACTCCAGGGACGAGATCGGCAAGGTCGCCGCGGCGTTCGACGACGTGCACCGCGAGGCGGTCCGACTGGCCGCCGAGCAGGCGCTGCTGCGAGGCAACGTCAACGCGATGTTCACCAACCTCTCGCGCCGCAGCCAGGGCCTGATCCAGCGTCAGCTGTCGTTGATCTCCGAGCTCGAGTCCCGTGAGGCCGACCCGGACCAGCTGTCCTCGCTGTTCAAGCTGGACCACCTCGCGACCCGTATGCGCCGTAACGGTGAGAACCTGCTGGTCCTCGCCGGTGAGGAGCCGGGCCGCCGCTGGACGCGCCCCGTCCCGCTGGTCGACGTGCTCCGTGCCGCGGCCTCCGAGGTGGAGCAGTACGAGCGGATCGAACTGGCCTCGGTGCCCACGACCGAGGTCGCCGGCCGCGTCGTCAACGACCTCGTGCACCTGCTCGCCGAACTTCTGGAGAACGCGACGTCGTTCTCCTCGCCGCAGACCAAGGTCCGTGTCACCGGTCACGCGCTGCCCGACGGGCGTGTGCTCGTCGAGATCCACGACACCGGCATCGGCCTCTCCCCCGAGGACCTGGCCGCGATCAACGAACGGCTCGCCTCGCCGCCCACCGTGGACGTCTCGGTGTCGCGCCGCATGGGTCTGTTCGTGGTCGGCCGGCTGTCCCTGCGCCACGGCATCAGGATCCAGCTGCGGCCCTCCGACTCCGGCGGCACCACCGCGCTGGTCATGCTGCCCGTCGATGTCGCCAACGGCGGCAAGAAGATGCCGCCGCGCCCCGGCGTCGGCGCGCAGAACGGTGCGGGCGGACAGTCGCCCGCCGGTCAGGGCGCCCTCGGTGGCGGCGGCCAGCAGTCCGGCATCGCCGCCGGGCTCGCGGGCGGCGCCGCCGGAGCCGGACGTCTCGCCACCCCGCCGTCGCGCGGCCAGGTCGGCGCCGGTACGGGGCCCCGCGCCGCGCTGCCGGCCAGGAACGGGATGCAGAGCGGTCTGCCCACCCGGCCGCAGTCCGGTCCGCCGCAGGATCAGCAGCGTCAGGGCGCCGGTCAGGGTTCGGGACAGCCGAGTCTGTTCGGTACGAGCCCTCGCGAACAGGCCGGCGCGGGCCGCCCGGGTCCCCCGGCGGGTCCCGGCGGGCCGCCGTCGGGCCCGGTGCCGCAGGCCGGAGGCCGGCTCGCCAGGCCCGGTCAGAGTCTGTCCAGCGGCCCGAACAGCCGTGGCCCCGGCAACCGCGACCGCAACGCCTTCCCGCAGGGTGCGAACGCCTCGGCCGGCGGACCCCCGCCGGTCGACCGCGGCCGTCAGCTGCCGCCGCCCGGCGGACCGCGCGCCGAGCTGCCCGGGGGCAACCCGCAACCGCCGCAGCGCCCGCAGCGTCCCGGCACCACCGCCGGGACCACCAGCTGGGGCAGCGAGCAGCAGCCCCCGCCGCAGCGGTTCGCGCCGGACGCCCCGCGCGGCCACGAGGAGCCGGAGAGCACCGGTCAGTTCGCGAGGCCGTCGGCCGGACAGGGCCAGGGGCCCGGCGCCACGGCCGAGTTCCCGCGTCCCGACTTCGACGGTCCGCGACCGGATCCGAACAACGGCGCCGGCAACAACGGCTTCGGGAACAACGGTCCCGGCAACAACGGCGGTGGCGGTAACGGATTCGGTGACACCGGCTCCCACCCGGTCCCCAACATCCCCAACGTTCCCAACTCGGGCGACATCAATGGCGGTTGGCAGGGTCAGGGGCAGGGCCAGGACCACGGGTCCACCGCCCAGTTCCCCCGCCCCGACTTCAACGCGCCCCGTCCCCCGGCGCCGGCTCCCGCGCCCGGCTCACCGAACCCCGACCTCTTCGGCCAGACCCCGCCGCCCGGACAGGGTCGTCCGGGCGCCGACCAGGGCCAGGGCCAAGGCCAGGGCTTCGGTCAGGGTCAGCAAAGCCAGGGCCGCCCCGGCTACGGCCAGAACGGCCCGAACGGTGCCGACTTCGGCGCACCGCGCCCGCCCGTCGGCGCGCTTCCCCAGCAGCCCCAGCCGGAGGCACTGCCCCCGGCCGGTCCCGGCGACGGCCGCACGCCGCTGTTCGACACGCTGGAGACGAACTGGTTCCACGGGCAGCAGAACGGCGGCCCGGCGCAGCCCGAGGCGCCCCAGGTGCCCGAGCAGCAGCAGCCGTATCCGCAACAGTCCCCGGACGGTCCCCCGGACCGACCGGTGTCCCCTCCTCCCCCGATGCCGCAACGGCAGCCGGCGAACGGCAACGCCAACGGCAACGGCGCCGTCACGTCCTCCTGGCGCACGTCACCCAATGACGAGCTGGTACGCCAGGCCGAGCGGGTCAAGAAGCCCGCCGCGGGCGGAATCACCACCTCAGGTCTGCCCCGTCGGGTCCCGCGTGCCAATCTGGTGCCCGGAACCGCGCAGGAGCAGAGCAACCAGACCGGTCCGCAGGTCTCGCGTGCGCCAGATGACGTACGCGGCCGGCTGACCAACCTTCGCCGGGGCATCCAGCAGGGTCGTCAGGCTGGCGGCCGTACCGCCGACAGCTCGACGACCGGCAGTTTCAACCTCGGCCCCTCTCACCAGCAGGAGCGTTAGTTGAGTCCGATGAGCCAGGCGGCGCAGAATCTGAACTGGTTGATCACCAACTTTGTGGACAACACCCCCGGGGTGTCCCACACAGTGGTCGTATCCGCCGACGGCCTGCTGCTGGCCATGTCCGAAGGCTTCCCGCGCGACCGAGCCGATCAACTCGCGGCCGTCGCCTCCGGGTTGACCTCGCTGACCGCGGGGGCGTCCCGGATCTTCGAGGGCGGTCCCGTCACCCAGACCGTGGTGGAGATGGACCGCGGGTTCCTCTTCCTCATGTCCGTGTCCGACGGTTCCTCACTGGCGGTGCTCGCACACCCCGACTGCGACATCGGCCTGGTGGGCTACGAGATGGCCCTCCTGGTAGACCGGGCGGGCACGGTCCTGACACCGGACCTGCGCGCCGAGCTCCAGGGGAGCCTGCTGCACTGAGGCTTCCAGGTACCGCCCACAGCGCCACCCACCGTCAGGCCGCCAACCGGCCCCACCCCGGCCCAGTCAGACGGCACGCAGACATCTTGCTGTCACGCCCGGAGGATTCATGACCCCGCCACCCGCCTCTCACGATCCGTACGGCGCCTCAGTCGACGCGTCCTACGGACTTGAGGGCGACCAGCCGTTGGTACGTCCGTACGCCATGACCGGCGGCCGGACCAGGCCGCGGTACCAGCTCGCCATCGAGGCGCTGGTCAGCACGACGGCCGATCCGGCGCATCTCGCCGGGCTGCTCCCGGAGCACCAGCGGATCTGCCATCTCTGCCGCGAGGTGAAGTCCGTCGCCGAGGTGTCGGCACTGTTGTCCATGCCGCTCGGTGTGGCGCGCATCCTCGTGGCCGACCTGGCCGAGGCCGGCATGGTGGCCATCCACCAGCCGGGTAACGGAGAGGCCGGCGGCACGCCGGATGTGACACTGCTCGAAAGGGTGCTCAGTGGACTTCGCAAGCTCTAGCGGCGGAGCGGCACGATCGACCACCTCCGCGAAGATCGTGGTGGCGGGCGGATTCGGCGTGGGCAAGACCACGTTCGTCGGCGCCGTCTCGGAGATCAACCCGCTGCGTACCGAAGCCGTCATGACCAGCGCCTCCGCCGGCATCGACGACCTCACCCACACCGGAGACAAGACCACCACCACCGTGGCCATGGACTTCGGCCGCATCACCCTCGACCAGGACCTGATCCTGTACCTGTTCGGCACCCCCGGACAGGACCGCTTCTGGTTCATGTGGGACGACCTCGTACGCGGCGCCATCGGCGCCGTCGTCCTCGTCGACACCCGCCGCCTCGCCGACTGCTTCCCCGCCGTCGACTACTTCGAAAACTCAGGACTCCCCTTCGTCATCGCCCTCAACGGCTTCGACGGACACCAGCCCTACACCCCCGAGGAAGTACGCGAGGCTCTGCAGATCGGCCCGGACGCTCCCATCATCACGACCGACGCCCGGCACCGCGCCGACGCCAAGAGCGGACTGATCACCCTCGTCGAACACGCACTCATGGCACGGCTCAAGTAGACGTATCCGTACGGCAGTTGCCGTAGTCGGGGCCGAGTGTGGGCTGTGTCTTTTGACATAGCCCACCTCGGTGTTCATAACGTTTGAGAAGAGAATTCGCGCCGTTCGGTCGCCCGCCGCGTTCGGCTGGTATCGCTGTGCTCACATCAACCTCGCCTTTTGGCGGGGCTCGTTCTTTATGCCCGTTTTATCTCCGGTATGGACCACTCGGAATGGCTGATTCCCACTGTTTGGAACGGGACCGCCTCACGTGCTGGAATTCGATGAACTCCCGAGTAGTACGGCCCTGAACGAAAAACGGCACAACGTAGGTGCCGACGCCGAGAGGTTGTTGGTCGAGTGAGGCGTAGCAAGACGAGCTCCGCGGAGCAGGCGGCGCGGGGTAACTTCACCCCGCCGCGGCGTACAGCGGCGCCGCCTGCGGATGCGCCCGGGAAGCCGCCGGTACCCGGCAGCACCAGCCGCCTGTCGCCGCGCAACTGGCGTGTGCCGACGCGGCTCAACGCGATCCTCCTGATACCCGTGCTCGTCGGCCTCGTCATGGGTGGTTTCCAGGTCAAGGGCTCCATCGACACCTGGCAGGAGGCGCAGGACGCGGAGCGGACCGCGCTCGTCGTCCGGGCGGCGTCCGAGTACGGCCAGGCGCTGCTCAACGAGCGCGACCTCACGGCCCAGCCCCTGCTGACGAACAAGCGCGACGACAAGGTCGTCGTGGACGCCAGGGCCACCACGGACGCCGCGAAGGCCGAGTTCGACCGCGCCGTCAAGTCCATGCCGCAGGACCAGGGCCTGGAGCGCCGGCTGCGTCTCTTCCGCGCCGAAGAGCCCAAGCTGGAGACGATCCGCAAGACGGCGTACACCGCGGGTGTCGAGACGCCCGACAAGACCGGCCGCAACGGCGGCCCGGTGGCGACCGAAGAGGGATACGTGCTGGTCCAGCACTCCCTCATGGAGTTCTCCAACGAACTGGGCCTCGGCACCGGCAACATCACCAGCTACGGCCGCACCGTCTACGCGATCCAGCTCTCCAAGGCCGCGTCGTCGCTCCAGCGCTCCATCGGTCTGCACCTGCTGGTGCGGCCGAGCGAGAAGCCGGCGGTCCGGGAGGGCCAGTCGATCGCGTTCTCCTCGTACGCCTACCTGGAGGACATCGCGGTCGCCGAGTACGTCTCCGGCGGCACGGACGCGGACACGGCCAAGCTCCAGAAGATCATGGGCGAGAAGACCGCCGAGGGCGCCAAGAAGCTCGCGACGGCCCGGCAGCAGGCCGCGGCGGCGGGTGAGAAGTTCATCGCCCCGCCGGCCGAGAACGGCTCGGTCGTCGACGGCATGGTCACCGCGATCGCCACCGGTGACAGCCCCTCCCAGCTGGAGGAGCGCGGCGTCACCCCGACCGCGTGGATGGCCGCGACCACCGCCAAGTTCGACGGCTACACGATCATCGAGAAGGACCTGGTCGACAACGCCGTCAGGGACGCCGCGGAGATCTCCGGCGGCGCCAGGAACGACGCGATCATCAACGGCGCGATCGTGCTGATCGCCCTGTTGGCCGCCTTCGTGCTGGCCGGGATGATGGCGCGGCAGATGAGCCGGGCCATGCGCCAGCTCCGTACGGCCGCTTTCGGCATAGCCGAGCAGCGGCTGCCGATGCTGGTCGACCAGCTCTCCCGTACCGAGCCCGGCCGCGTCGACACCCGCGTCCAGCCCATCCCGATCGACTCCAGGGACGAGATAGGCGAGGTCGCGCGCGCCTTCGACCAGGTGCACCGCGAGGCCGTCAGGCTCGCCGCCGAGCAGGCCATGCTCCGGGGCAACGTCAACGCGATCTTCACCAACCTGTCGCGGCGCAACCAGTCGTTGATCGAGGGCCAGCTGACCCTGATCACCGAACTGGAGAACAACGAGGCCGAGCCCGAGCAGCTGGAGAACCTCTTCAAGCTCGACCACCTCGCGACCCGTATGCGCCGCAACGGCGAGAACCTGCTGGTCCTCGCCGGTGAGGAGCCGGGCCGCCGCTGGAACCAGCCGGTGCCGCTGGTCGACGTGCTGCGCGCCGCCTCCTCCGAGGTGGAGAGTTACGAGCGCATCGAGCTGACCGGCGTGCCGGAGACCGACATCCACGGCCAGGCCGTGACCGACCTCGTGCATCTGCTCGCCGAGCTGCTGGAGAACGCCACGACGTTCTCGTCGCCGCAGACCAAGGTGCGGGTGACCGCGACGCGGCTGCCCGACGGCCGCGTGATGATCGAGATCCACGACAAGGGCATCGGCCTCACCGCCGAGGACTTCGCCGACATCAACCACAAACTGGCCAACCCCCCGACCGTGGACGCCGCGGTGTCCCAGCGCATGGGCCTGTTCGTGGTCGGCCGGCTGGCCGACCGGCACGGCGTACGGGTACAGCTGCGGCCCTCGGGCGAGCAGGCGGGCACCACGTCGCTGGTCATGCTCCCGGACGCGATCACCCATGGTGGCGGCGGCGAGCAGCCCCCGCCGGACGACTTCACGGTCTCCCAGATCATTCCGGAGCAGCAGGCCCCGGCGTTCGAGCCGGAGCAGCAGACCTTCTCCACGCCCATGCTGACGGCGGCCGAACTCGGCTTCGACGACTCCCGGTACGACGAAGGAGCGGGGGCCGGGGCGGCGAATCCGCGCAGTCTCGATCCGGTGAACCGTTCACTCAAGCGCGACGAGCGCCGCGCGGCACTGGGCGGTGGCAACGGCGCCGCCGCGGCCCTGCCCGGCGGTGAGCAGCCGCTCTACGGCGATCAGGTCGACGGGCAGTACCGCGAGGAGACCGACGGGCAGTACGCGCCGCAGCAGGCGTCGTACGAGCAGAACGGCTACCCCGCCCCCGAGGGCGGCGCCGAGGCCGGGCAGACGTACGGGGGCACGGGGTACGACGCGTACGCCACCCCGGACGGCTACCGGACGGGCGGCGACGGGTACCAGACGCCCGACGGATACCCGGAGCAGCAGGATCCGCTCGGCGGCACGTATACGGAAGGGGCCTACGAGGCTCCCCGGCCGGACGGGGCGGGCTACGACAACCTCTTCGCTCCCCAGGCCGACCAGGGTGGCTGGAGTGGCCAGGGTGGCTACCAGGGCGGGTACGACGCGGCGCGCCGGCCCGAATCGGAATCGTCCGACGGCGCTGCGGCGGGCACCCGGGAACGCGTAGAATTCGAACGTCCGGGGCCCTCCCCGAGCGCCAGCCACGCACTGACCGGAGCGGGGCTGCCGCGCCGTGGCAGCACGTCGCAGCCTCCGAAGCCGGAGTCGTGGCAGTCCACCGGTGGGGACGACGGACAGCGGAACGGACACGACAGCGGTCAGGCCGATCTCTTCGGCCGGACCTCCCCGTCGGCCGCCCCGCCGGAGGAGCCGGCGGGGGCTGCCGACCAGCAGGCGGAGTCCCCCGAGGCAGAGCGGACGAACGAGAGCGGCGAGACATACGCACCGACAGCCCCGCAGCCGCAGAACGGGCAGAGTGAGGCGAACGGCCCCGACGACTGGCGTTCGACGAACGACGACCGCTGGCAGCGGGCCGAGAAGCTCAAGGAGCCCAAGGCCGGCGGGATCACTCCGTCGGGGCTCCCCCGGCGCGTTCCCAAGGCCAACCTGATCGAGGGAACCGCGGAGTCGACGCCGCAGAACGGCCCCCAGGTCTCGCGCGCGCCGGAGGATGTACGTGGCAGGCTGAGCAACCTGCGGCGCGGCGTCCAGCGGGGCCGTAACGCGGGGGCGGGCAACGCGGGGAACACGGGAGCGGCGGGGACGGACACGAACGGACCGGGTCGAGGCCCGGGCAGTACCTACAACCAGGAGCGTTAGTGTGAGCCCGATGAGCCAGGCGGCGCAGAATCTGAACTGGTTGATCACCAACTTCGTGGACCACACCCCCGGGGTGTCCCACACGGTGGTGGTCTCCGCCGACGGACTCCTGCTGGCCATGTCCGAGGGCTTCCCGCGGGACCGCGCCGACCAACTGGCCGCCGTCGCCTCCGGGTTGACCTCGCTGACCGCCGGGGCCTCCCGGATCTTCGAGGGCGGTGCCGTCACCCAGACCGTGGTGGAGATGGACCGCGGGTTCCTCTTCCTCATGTCCATCTCCGACGGCTCCTCGCTGGCCGTCCTCGCGCACCCCGAGGCCGACATCGGCCTGGTGGGCTACGAAATGGCTCTGCTCGTCGACCGGGCGGGGACGGTGCTGACACCGGACCTGCGCGCCGAACTCCAGGGAAGTCTTCTCAACTAACAGACAGACAGTGCGTTTCGCGCCATCGCACCATAGGGTTCGGTGGCGCGACTCCACAGAACAGTTACCGGCGACCGGAGTCGGAGGAGGAAACGGTGGCAACACCCCCAGGCGGACATCCTTACGAGGGTGGCCGACAGGTCCCGGGTGAGCATGCCCGGAACCACTTCGACTCCCCCTCCGCGCCAGGCAGGAACGGCGGTCAGGGCGGGCAGTGGGACGGCGGCGGACAGCCGTATCATCCACAGCAGCAGCAGCCGTACCAGCAGCCTCAACAGCCGTACGGACAGCAGCAGTCGTACGGTCAGGGTCCGCAACAGCCGTACGGTCAGCAGCCGTCGTACGGCCAGGGGCAGGGCCAGGGACAGCAGCAGCCGTACGGACAACAGCCCTCGTACGGTCAGCAGCCGCCCCGTATCCAGCCGGTACAGCCGAGGCGCCATCAGGAGCCGGAGCACGCCGCGCACAACCCGTTGGTACGTCCGTACGCCATGACCGGCGGCCGGACCAGGCCGCGGTACCAGCTCGCCATCGAGGCACTGGTCAGCACGACGGCCGATCCGTCCCGGCTGCAAGGGCAGTTGCCCGAGCACCAGCGGATCTGCCGGCTCTGTTTCGAGATCAAATCGGTCGCCGAGATTTCGGCACTGCTCTCCATCCCCCTGGGCGTCGCCCGGATCCTCGTAGCCGACCTGGCGGAGGCCGGACTTGTCGCCATTCATCAACCCGGCGGCGACGAGACCGCCGGGGGCCAACCAGATGTGACACTGCTCGAAAGGGTGCTCAGTGGACTTCGCAAGCTCTAGCGGCGGTGCAGCCCGCTCAACCACCAGCGCGAAGATCGTGGTGGCGGGCGGATTCGGCGTGGGCAAGACCACGTTCGTCGGCGCCGTCTCGGAGATCAACCCGCTGCGTACCGAAGCCGTCA
>NZ_JBHUZM010000177.1:0-13664 GCF_042667665.1 Streptomyces sp. NPDC057307
CCGGACACGCCGCACAAGCGGCTCGTCCGGCGCCCGGGAACGTTGGGGGACAGAGCCACCCCTCACATCATCCGGCGCCGCCTGCCCAGCCATGTCTGGGCGATCACCACGACCGCCAGGAAGGCGCCGCTGACGACCTGTTGGTACGCCGAGTCGAGCGAGCCGATCTGGTTGATGACGTTCTGGATGACCTTCAGCAGCAGCACACCCACCAGCGAGCCGCTGATGAACCCGAAGCCACCGGTGAGCAGCGTGCCGCCGATGACGACCGCCGAGATCGCTTCCAGCTCCATGCCGGTGCCCAGGATCGTGACGCCCGAGACCAGCCAGGCCGCGTTCAGCGCCCCTGCCAGTCCGGCGCAGAGGCCCGAGAGGGTGTAGACGGCGATCTTCGTACGGGCCACGGGCGCGCCCATCAGCGCCGCCGCGTCCTCGTTGCCGCCGACCGCGTACACGTACTGGCCGAACCGGCTGCGCCGCAGCATCACGGCGCCCACGACGAACAGCGCCACGGTGATCCACACCGGCACCCCGATGCCCAGCAGCTTCTCCTGGCCCAGGCTCGCGAAGAAGGACTTCTCGTCCACGAGATAGGTGTTGGAGCCCTCGTCGGTGATGGCCAGCAGGATGCCGCGCGCGGCGAGCATCGCCGCGAGTGTGACGATGAACGGCGCGAGCCGTGCCTTCGCGATCAGCAGCCCGTTGACCAGGCCGATCAGACCGCAGACGGCGAGCGGCAGGAGCAGCGCGACGAGGGTGCCGTACTGCGAACCCCACGCGCCGAGCACGCCGCCCAGAGCGAAGAGCGAGCCGACGGACAGGTCGATCCCGCCGGTGATGATCACGAAGGTCATGCCGAGGGCGACGATCGCCAGGAACGCCGACGAGACCGCCATGTTCTCCAGGTTGTCGCCGGTGAGGAACGTGTCGAAGCCGATCGACGCGCCGATGGCGACGAGCAGCAGCGTGACGAGCGCGCCGTGCTGCTGCGCGAGCGCGCTGAGCCGCTCCGCCCGGCTCGCGCCGAGCGGCGCCTCGTCGGTGTCCTTGCCGGAGGCCCCCTTGCCGGGGGAGGAGCCGCCGCCCGAGGCGCGGGCCGGACGCTCCGTATGGGTGTGGGTCATCGCTTTCCCCGTTCGCGTGCCGCGTAGACCGCCAGCACGATCACGACGGCCTGGGCGATCTGCGTCCAGGAGGGCGGCAGATCGTGCTTGATGAGCGTCGCCGTCAGCAACTGGATCAGTACGGCGCCGGCCACCGTGCCGCCGATCCGGATCCGGCCGCCGCTGAGCGGAGTGCCGCCGACGACCACCGCGGTGATCGCCGACAGCTCCATCAGTGTGCCGAGCGACGTCGGGTCGCTGGCCTGGAGCCGTGCGGTGGCGAGCACGCCGGCGATCGCGGCGAGCACGCCCGCGATGACGTAGACGAGGATCAGCACGCGGCGCACCGGCAGCCCGGCGAGCTGCGCGGCGGGCCGGCTGTCGCCGATCGCCAGGAGCTGCCGGCCGAACGTCGTCCGCTTCACGGTGAATCCGACGGCGAGCGCCAGGGCGGCGGCGATCAGTACGAGGTACGGGATGCCGAACAGATCGCCCGAGCCGAGCGAGGACATCCCGGGGTCGCGTACGTCCTTGAGCTGCGGCAGCAGTACGAGGGCGATGCCCCGTCCCGCGACCATCAACGCCAGTGTGGCGACGATGGGTTGGACGCCGATGAACGCGATGAGCGACCCGTTGGCGAGACCGATGACGGCGCCGCCCAGCATCGCGACGATCAGAGCGACCCAGGGCCCGTAGCCGAGATACAGCGACAGCAGGGAGGTCGACAGGGCCATCACGGAGCCGACCGACAGGTCGACGCCCTCGCTGCCGATCGCGAGGGCCATGCCCAGCGCGACGATCAGCACCGGCGCCACCTGCACGGCCTGGGTACGGAAGTTCTCCGTGGACAGGAAGTGCGGGGTGAGCGCGATGTTGACCAGCAGCAGGACGGCGACGCCCGCGTACACCCCGTAGTCCTGGAGCAGACGCAGCAGCCGTGCGCGGTCGACGGGGGCGCCCTTCAGGGCGAGTTCAGTCATGGTCCCTCTCCCCTCCTGAGGAGGTCTTGTCGACCGGGACGGGATCGGGTTCGGGGTTCGCCGCCGCGGGCGCCGCCGGTGCCACGATCGCCGCCGCGTCCGGCGCGACCGTCTTGAGCGCCGCGTCCGACTCCGGCGCCGCCGCGATCGCGTGCAGCAGCCGGTCCTCCGTCACGTCGTCCCCGGTCAACTCCGCGATCACGGCGCCGTCCTTGAGGACCACCACCCGGTCCGACCCCTCGATCAGCTCCTCCATGTCGGAGGAGATCAGCAGCACCCCGAGCCCCTCCTCGGCGAGTTCGTCGATGAGGCCCTGCACCTCGGCCTTGGCGCCCACGTCGATACCGCGGGTCGGTTCGTCCAGCAGCAGCACCTTCGGCTGCATCGCCAGCCAGCGGGCCAGCAGCACCTTCTGCTGGTTGCCGCCGGACAGTTCGCCCACCTTCTGGTACGGCCCCGACGCCTTGATCCGCAGCCGCTTCATGAAGGTGTCCACGATTCGGTCGACCTTCGCGTCGTCCACCAGTCCGAACCGGGACAGGCTCGGCAGCGCGGCCAGCGCGATGTTCTCCCGGACCGAGAGACCGGGGACGATGCCCTCGGCCTTGCGGTCCTCGGGCAGCAGGCTGATGCCGGCCCGGATGGCGGCGGGCGTGGAGCCCGTACGTACGGCGGAACCCGCGACCACCACCTTCCCGGAGTCCGGCGGCAGCGCGCCCGCGATGGCCTTCGCCGTCTCGCTGCGGCCCGAACCGAGCAGCCCGCCGAGGCCCACGACCTCACCGGGCCGCACCTCGACCGAGACCTGGTGCAGCGTATGACGCACCGTCAAGTCCTGTGCGCTGAGCACCGGTTCACGGCCCGCGTGACGGTCTCCGGTGAACTTGGTGACCCCCTCGCTGCTCACCTCGCCCATCTCACGGCCGAGCATCAGCGACACCAGCCGCAGCCGGTCCAGCTCCGCGATCGGCCCGGTGTGGACGAGCTTGCCGTCGCGCAGCACCGTGACCTGGTCGCAGATCTCGTACAGCTCGTCCAGCCGGTGGCTCACGTACACCACCGCGATGTCGCGCTCCTTGAGCATCCTGATCACACCGAACAGGGTGCGCACCTCGCGCGGCTCCAGCGACGACGTCGGTTCGTCCATGATGACCACCCGCGCGTCGACGGAGACCGCCCTGGCGAGCGCCACCATCTGCTGCGCGCCGACGCCCAGCGTCCGCAGCGGACGCTTGACGTCGACCCGCAGCCCCAGTGAGCGCAGCGCCTCGTCGGCCTCGCCGTGCATCCGGCGGAAGTCGATGAGACCCAGCCTGTTCCGGGGCTCGCGCCCCAGGAACAGATTGCGCGCCACGCTCATCAGCGGGACGAGGTTGACCTCCTGGTAGATCGTGGAGATCCCGGCGTGCTGCGCCTCCAGCGGAGTCTGGAAGCGCACCGGACGCCCGTCGTGGACGATCTCGCCCGCATCGGGTTGGTACACACCGGTGAGCACCTTGATGAGGGTGGACTTCCCGGCGCCGTTCTCGCCGATGAGCGCGTGGACCTGGCCCGGCAGTGCGGCGAAGTCCACGCCGTCGAGCGCGCGTGCGCCCGGGAACGTCTTGGTCAGACCGGTGACCGACAGCACGTCAGAAAGCCTTGCCCAGATCGGCCTTGGCGTTCGAAGGGGTGTAGGCGCCGTCCTGGATGACGATGTCCTGCGCGACCTTCTCGCCCTTGGTGAAGGCGTCGAGGGTCTGGAAGGCGAGCGGCCCGAAGCGCGGGTTGGACTCCACGACGCCGGAGATCCAGCCGTCGACGATGCCCTGGACGGCGTTACGGGTGCCGTCGACCGTCACGATCTTCACGGCGCCGGCCTTCTTGCCCGCGCCCTTCAGGGCGTTGACGGCGCCGAGGCCCATCTCGTCGTTCTCGGCGTAGATCCCCTTGATGTCCGGGTTCGACTGGATGAGCTGCTCGGTGACCTGCTGGCCCTTCTCGCGGGCGAACTCACCGGTCTGCTCGAACACCACCTTCAGCTCAGGGGCCTTGGCCTTGATCTGGTCCTTGAAGCCCTTGGTGCGCTCGGTGGTGACGTTGTTGCCCGCGGCGCCGAGCAGGATCGCGACCTCGCCCTTGCCGCCGGTCGCCTCGATCATCTGGTCGGCCGCGCGCTTGCCCTGCTCGATGAAGTCCGAGCCGATGAAGGACACATAGTCCTTGCAGGCGGTGGCGTTGATCTTGCGGTCGATGGTGACGATCGGGATCTTCTTCGCCGCGGCGCTGCGCAGCACCGGGCCCCAGCCGTCGGAGTTGAGGGGCGCGATCACCAGCAGGTCGGCGCCCTTGGCTATCAGGTCCTGGACATCGCTGATCTGCTTGGAGAACTGCGTCTGGGCGTTGGCGGACAGGAGCTTGATGCCGCGCTCCTCCGCCTCGGCCTTGATGGAGGCGGTCTCGGCGATCCGGAAGGGGTTGGCCTCCTTCTCGGACTGGGAGAAGCCGACCGTGGCGGTCTTGAGGTCGACCTTCTCGCCACCGAACTGCGTGATGTCACAGGTCTTGTCGTCCGCGCCGGGCGTGGCGACGACCTGGCCGCTGTCCTTCTCGCCGGCCGATGAGCTCTTGTCGGAGTTGTCGTCCTCGGACTTGGCGCAGCCGCCGAGGGCGAGCGCGCCGACGAGACTCGCGGCGAGGACGGTAGTGGTGGTGGTACGGCGGACGGCGGAAAGCTTCATGGAGATCCCCATCTCGGCGCGGCCCCGGCGACCGGGACGCTCGCGGGAGGTCGGCTCGTACGGACTGCTGGAGTGTTTGTGTGAGTCGTTCGGAACGGTTTTTACATCGTTGTACGGAGGCTGTAAAGCCTTCGCGCGATAACGGCTGTACGTGCGGGGGCCGGTGGCGGTCTCAGTGACGGTCCCGGCGGCGGCCGAGTGTGCTCTCCCGCTCCACCAGCCGGAAATCGGCCCGGAGTTCGCGTGAGCCGTTGCCGACGGGGTCTCCGGTGCCCAGCAGCCGGTTGACGACGGAGCGCACGGCGAGCCTCGCGATGGTCTGTTTGTCGGGCGAGATCGTGGTGAGGGTCACAGCTCCGTAACGGCCCTCCGTGATGTCGTCGAAGCCGACGACCGCGACGTCCTCGGGGACCCGCAGCCCCCGCTCGGACAGCACCCGCATCGCCCCGATCGCGATCAGGTCGTTGTACGCGAAGACCGCGTCGGGCGTCACGCCCGAGTCGAGCAACTGGTTCATCGCGTCGGCGCCGTTGGCGTGGTCCCAGCCGCCCGTCGGGGCGATCAGGGAGTCCGGCGCCGGCAGCCCCGCCGCCTTCAGCTCGGCGCGCCAGCCGCGCAGTCGCAGATGCGACGGCTCGTTGACCCGGTCGGTCCTGGCACCCAGGAACGCGATCGTCGACCGGCCGAGATCCAGCAGGTGCCGTACCGCCATCCGGGCGGCGGCCACGTTGTCGATCGCGATGTGGTCGTACGGCAGGTCGTACTCCCGCTCGCCCAGCAGCACCAGCGGCGCGTCCTGGTCCCGGCCGAGCAGGTCCTCGGTCTCCAGCTCGATCGGGCTCAGGATCAGCCCGTCGATCACCCGTGCCCGGAAGCCCTGGCTGACCAGGACCTCCTGCTCACGGCGGCCACCGGTGTGGTCGAGCAGCACCGTGTACTCGTGCTCCGCCGCCACGTCGATGACCGAGCCGGCCAGCTCGGCGAAGTACGGGTTGCCCAGCTCCGGCACGGCCAGCGCGATGATCCCGGTGCGCCCCTTGCGCAGATGCCGGGCCGTGAGATTCGGCCGGTAGCCCAGCTCGTCGATGGCGAGCTGGACCCGGGCCCGCATCGCCGGGGTGACGTGCCGGTAGTTGTTCACCACGTTCGAAACGGTCTTGATGGAGACGCCCGCGCGCTCCGCGACGTCCTTGAGGCTGACGGTCACCGTGTTTCCCCTCCGAGGTCGGCCCGAAGGTCGCCCCTGCCCAATCTGTACAACGTTATATACGTTGCGGGACGGGGCTTTGTCATGGCCCTGGACAGCTAGTGCGACGGCATGTTGTCATGCCAACTGCCGTTCCTTCCAACGTTGTACAGAGTGTCGCAATGAGCCGCCACCCTCGGAACCAAGCCGGAACCAAGGAGGATTTGTGCGCATTCGAAGAAATCTGGCCCTTCTGCTCGCCGCCGTCCTGGGCGTCGCCGGACTCACGGCGGTCCCGGCCGCATCGGCCGCGGACGACCCGGTCGTGGCCCATGGACTCAAGGGCGAGTACTACTCCTCGTCCGCGCCTGGCGCCTTCGACTTCCACGAGCTGAAGGCCACCGGATTCGACCCGCAGATCGACTTCGACAACCTCGACTCCCGCCTCTCGACGGCCACCGGCAGCGCCGACCACGCCACCGTCCGCTGGACCGGGCGGATCGTCCCCGAACAGAGCGGCCCCCACACCTTCTCGATGATCGGCGACAACGGCTTCCGGCTCTGGGTCGACGGCGAGTTGGCCATCGACCACTGGGTCAACGACTGGGAGAAGGAGCAGACCGCCGACCCGGTCGAACTCACCGGCGGCCAGGAGTACGACATCAAGGTCGAGTACTTCGAGGACATCGGAGGCTCGAACCTCCATCTGAACTGGACCGAACCCGCTGGCGCGAAAGAGCCGGTGCCCACCTCGGCCTTCCGGCTGCCCGACGGTTACGCCTACGACGGTGCCATCGCCACCACCGTGCTGGCCGACGGCCGCACACTGCGGATGGAGTTCGCCCAGGAACTCGGCGCCGTCCCGGCCGGTCTCGCCGGCCATCTCGACGCGATCATCGGCGGCGCCCAGTGGCCGATGACGTCGGTCAAGAAGGATCCGGCCAACGCCCGCAGCCTGCTCGTCGGCCTCAAGGAACCCGTGGTCGGCAAGGGCGGCTCCGCCGACATCCGTTACGACGGCCGGGGCGGCCTCGTCTCGCGGGACGCCGACCCCGTCGGCGAGTTCTGGAGCAGCGGACCGAACAAGTCCGAGTACCAGCTCTCCACCCCGTGGGCCAAGGACGTCGGCCCCGACAACGCGCTGCCCGAGTACCCGCGTCCGCAGATGACCCGCGACGCGTGGCGCAACCTCAACGGGGAGTGGCAGTTCGCCGCCGCCGAGCAGGGCGAGCGCCCGCCGGTGGGCAAGAAGCTGGGCGAGAAGATCCTCGTCCCGTACCCCGTCGAGTCGCAGCTCTCCGGACTCGAACGGCACGAGGACCGGATGTGGTACCGCCGTACCTTCACCGTGCCGGACAGCTGGGACATCGGCGACGGCGGCAAGGGCGGGCACAGCAAGGCGGGCAAGCGTCTGAAGCTGAACTTCGACGCCGTCGACTGGCAGTCCACCGTCTACGTCAACGGCAAGAAGGTCACCGAACACAAGGGCGGCTACGACCGGTTCAGCGCCGACATCACCGACGCGCTCAAGCCCGGCCGTACGCAGGAACTGATCGTCGGCGTGTACGACCCGACCGACGCCGCGGGCGGCGAGAACCCGCCCATGGGCAAGCAGCGCCTCGACCCGAGCGGCATCTTCTACACCTCCTCGTCCGGCATCTGGCAGACGGTCTGGATGGAGCCGGTCGCCACCGACCACGCGGACTCGCTGAAGCTCACCCCGGACGTCACGGGGGAGAAGCTGGCGGTCGAGGTGCGCGGCGTACGCGACGGGGTGCCGGTGACGGCCACCGCGTACGAGGGCAAGCGCAAGGTGGGCACGGTCCGGGGCCGTACGGGAGCGCCGCTCGGTGTGCCGGTGCCCGACCCGCGCCTGTGGTCGCCGGAGGATCCGTATCTGTACAAGCTCGACGTGCGCGTCGGGGACGACAGGTCCGGTGACCGGGTGGGCAGCTACTTCGGGATGCGCTCCATCGCCGTCGAGAAGGTCGACGGGGTGCCGCGCACCGTGCTCAACGGCAAGCCCGTCTTCCTGATGGCCACGCTCGACCAGGGCTTCTGGCCGGACGGACTGCACACCGCGCCGACCGACGAAGCGCTCGCGTTCGACCTCAAGAAGCACAAGGAACTCGGCTACAACTCCGTGCGCAAGCACATCAAGGTGGAGCCGGACCGGTGGTTCTACTGGGCGGACAAGCTGGGGCTCCTCGTCTGGCAGGACATGCCCTCGATGCCGAAGTCCCCGGCGGCCCCCGCCGCGGCGCAGTTCGAACACGAGATGAAGGAGATGATCGACCAGCACGCCGGCAGCCCGTCGGTGATCATGTGGGTCCCCTTCAACGAAGGCTGGGGCCAGTACGACCAGGCGCGGATCGCCGACCAGGCCAAGGGCTGGGACCCGACCCGTCTCGTCAACAACATGAGCGGCGTCAACTGCTGCGGTGCCGTGGACGGCAAGAACGGCGACATCGCCGACGCGCACGGCTACCCGACGCCCCTGCTGCCCGCGCCGGACGGGAAACGGGCGCTGGTCAGCGGCGAGTACGGCGGCCTCGGGCTCGCCGTACCGGGCCACGCCTGGCCGGTCCAGCACACGTATGTGGGCGTCGACCAGGCGAAGTACACGGACGAGTACCTGGGGCAGCTCGACAACGTACGCGACCTCGCCTGCCGGGGGAGCAACGGAGCCGTCTACACCCAGATCACCGATGTGGAAGGTGAACTCAACGGGCTGCTCACCTATGACCGCAAGGTCATGAAGCCCGACGTCAAACGGCTCAAGGCGGCACACGACGCCCTGATCCGCGACGCGTCCGACCCGGCCTCGATGGAGTGCGGCACCTCCTGAGCCGGATAGCGGTCGCGCCCTCGGGCGCCGGGCTCAAGCCCGGTGCCCGGGGGCGCGCTGCGTGAACAGTGCGTCGCGCCGGGAATAAGCAGGTCGGAGCCCGGACTTGAAACTGCTGCCGGCCCGGGACAGGCCCGGGACAGGCCCACGACGGACCCGGGGCGAATCCTGGTACGGACCCCGGGGCAGCCCCTGGTACGGCCATCGACGTCAGCAGTCAGAGCGAGGGATCCACATGCCCAAGGCGTACGTCTACACCCGGTTCGGCGGCCCGGAGGGCGAAGCCTTCGTCGAGCAGCCGAAGCCGGTACCCGGCCACGGCGAACTCCTCATCGCCGTCCGGGCGGCGGGCGTCAACCCCGTCGACTGGAAGCTGCGCACCGGCTATACCCGGCCGGGCTCCACCCCGAAGCCGCTGCCCACCGTGTTCGGCAGCGAGGCGTCCGGAGTGGTCGAGCGGGTCGGCGAGGGTGTGCGCGGATTCGCCGTCGGGGACGCCGTCTTCGGCTCCACCCTCACCGGCGGATACGCCGAGTACACCCTGCTGCCCGCCGCCGTCACCGCCCACAAGCCCGACGCGGTGTCGTTCGTGGACGCGGCGGCCCTGCCGGTCGCCGCGGCGACCGCGTACGACGGCATCCAGCAGCTGGCCCTGCTCGCCGGCGCGACCCTGCTGATCACCGGCGCCGGCGGCGGCGTCGGCGTGGCCGCGACCCAGATCGCCATCGGCGCCGGCCTGCGCGTCGTCGGCTCGGCGAGCGCGGGCAAGAAGGACTTCGTGGAGTCGCTGGGCGCCGTCCACGTCCCGCCGGGCCCCGGACTGCGGGAGCGGGTGCTGGCCGCCGCGCCCGAGGGCGTGGACGCGGTCTTCGACCTCGTCGGCGGCGCGGACCTGGAGGCCGTCGCGGGCCTCGTCACCGACCTGACGAAGCTGATCAGCGCGGGGGACAAGCCGCGGGTCGTGACCCTGGGCGGCGCCGCGGTCGTACGGCTCCGCACGGCCGCCGTCCTCGAAGAGGTGGCCACGCTGGTGGTGTCCGGCGCCCTGCGGCCGTACGTGACACGGACGTTCCCGCTCGCCGAGGCGGCGCGGGCGCTGCGCGCCGTCGAGGACGGGCACGCGCTCGGCAAGATCGTGATCGAGGTCGCCGCGTGAGCGCCGCCGGGCCGGTCCCCTCGCCCGGCGGCCCGACGTACCACCCGCTCGACAATCCCGTACTGGCCGGGCTGACCGGCCCGCACGCCCACTTCGCCGAGCGGCGCGGCCGGGTGCTCGGCTACCGGGCCGAGGTGTCGACCTGGCTCGCCCTGCCCGACGAGCCGGACGCGCGGGACTGGGCGGACGCCGCGCCGCTGGTCGGAGTCGACGGGACGGCCACGCTCGCCGGGGCGGACGTGCTGCCACCGGAGGGCTGGGAGGTCACCTTCCAGGTGGACGGCGTCCAACTGGTCGACGAGTCGGTCGACGCGGTCTTCGACGAGGAGGCGGTGGTGCTCGGCCCCGCCGACGTACCGGAGATGCTGGACCTGGTGGACCGCACCAGGCCGGGGCCCTTCCGGCCGCGCACCATCGAGCTGGGTACGTATCTGGGCATCCGGCGCGGCGGTGCGCTGGTGGCGATGGCGGGGGAGCGCATGCACCCGCCGGGCTGGACGGAGATCAGCGCGGTCTGTACGGCGCCGGAGTTCCGCGGCCAGGGGCTGGGCGCCCGGCTCGTCCTGGCGGTGGCCGCCGGGATCAAGGACCGCGGCGAGACGCCGTTCCTGCAGGCGGCCGGGGACAACGCGAACGCCATCCGGCTCTACGAGACGCTGGGCTTCCGGCTCCGCCGCCGTATGCCGTTCCTCGGGATCCGTGTCCCGGAACCGTCGCGGATCCCGGCGACGGCCGGCGGCTGAGCGAGCGGACACACACATCGGTGGGGCGGGCGACGGCCTGTGGTGGTCGTCCGCCCGCCCCACCGGGTGGGGTGAGTCCGGCTACGTCCGGACCGGGTCATTCATCCGGCTCGACCGGACCGCTCGGCCACGCATACGGCTCGCCCTCATCGCCGCGCCCGCGCAGACCAGGCCCAGCACCGCGGTGAGGGCTCCTGGGATGACGAGGCTGAGGAAGACGCCGCGGTCCGGGCTGGAACCGACCACCCAGGGCGCCGCGACCATCCAGGCACCCAGCAGGCAGAGCGCCCAGCTGAAGCCGTACGTCCGGGTCGGTGTGGCGGAGAAGGCAAGGGCCAGGCCGGCGATCGCGATTCCCATGATCACGTTGTGGACCACGAGACCCGGCTGGCTGGTCGTGTAGTGAAGGATCCAGGGTGAAAGGGCGATGAACAGGCCGGCGAGAAAGATCGGGCCGTCCAGCAGCGCCACATCACGTCCACCGAGCACGCGGGCGTACCTGGCCCGCATCTCTGGTACGTCAGGGTGAGCACCTATGTCTCCCCTGGTGTCGGAAACACCGGGGCGAGAACCTGCATCTCCCCTGGTGTGTGAAACATCGGCCATGAGTCTCGACTCCTTCGGTCTGAGAGGTGCGACCGTGCTGCACCGGATCGAGCGGTACATGACCATTCTGCCCCCTTATTCACCTTTATGTGTAGTTGGGCGTGAACAAATTGCCCGGTACCTCATGGCAAACTGTTCGAGGCCGCTCGGCCGGACGGCCGTATCCGTGCGGGGCCTGACGGGCCCGAGGACGGGTGAGCGCCCGGACGGGTGAGTGACGAGGGATAGGGAACGGCAGCGGCGATGACGTTGACAGACGACGGGACCACGTTCGGCGAGAGCGCACCGGACACCGCGTACGGCCCTGGAATCGACCCCGAGCGCATGGCCGTCTGTCTGGCCGTGCTCGACGAGCTGGACAAGCTCGATGTCGACCACCCCGACGCCGTCGCCGTACGCCGCGCGACCGCCGGGATCTACCGCACCGTCAAGCAGCGCCGCCGCCAGGAGCGTCGGGCGGCGAAGACCGCCAACGACAAGGCGGTCACCGAGGCCACTGCCACCGGTTCCGCCGAGCGCATCGACGACGAGACACAGGGCCTGCTGCCGTCGTCCTCGGTCGCGGGCGACATCGCCGGCATCCTCCAACGGCCGCGCTCCTGCTACATCTGCAAGACCCGTTACGTCGAGGTCGACGCCTTCTACCACCAGCTCTGCCAGTCGTGCGCCGCCGAGAACCGGGCCCGCCGCGACGCCCGTACCGATCTCACCGGCAAGCGCGCCCTGCTGACCGGCGGCCGCGCCAAGATCGGCATGTACATCGCGCTGCGCCTGCTGCGCGACGGCGCGCACACCACCATCACCACCCGCTTCCCGGGCGACGCGATCCGCCGCTTCAAGGCGATGGAGGACAGCGCCGACTGGATCCACCGCCTCAAGATCGTCGGGATAGACCTGCGCGACCCGGCCCAGGTCGTCGCCCTCGCCGACTCGGTCGCCGCCGAGGGGCCGCTGGACATCCTCATCAACAACGCCGCGCAGACGGTACGCCGCTCCGCGGGGGCCTACAGCGAGCTGCTGGCCGCCGAGTCCGCGCCGCTGCCCGCCGGTGAACTCCCGTCCTCGCACGTCATCGGCGCGTTCGGCAGCGGTGCGCAGGCCGTTCTGCCCGCCGGCGGTGGGGATGCGCTGAGCGCGTCGGACATCACCTCGCTGGCCCTGGTCGGCGGCTCGGCCACGCTCGCCCGTATCGAGGCGGGCACGGCGATCGACGCGGGCGGGCTCGTACCCGATCTGCACGACACCAACAGCTGGATCCAGACGGTCTCCGACGTCGATCCGGTGGAGCTGCTCGAAGTCCAACTGTGCAACTCCACCGCGCCGTTCATCCTGATCAGCCGACTGCGCCCGGCCATGGCGGCAGCGGCGGCGGGACGCACGTACGTGGTGAACGTGTCGGCGATGGAAGGCGTGTTCAGCCGCGGCTACAAGGGCGCCGGCCATCCGCACACCAACATGGCGAAGGCCGCGCTCAACATGCTGACCCGGACCAGCGCGCAGGAGATGTTCCAGTCCGACGGCATCCTGATGACCGCCGTCGACACCGGCTGGATCACCGACGAGCGCCCGCACCCGGACAAGATGCGGCTCGCCGACGAGGGCTTCCACGCCCCGCTCGACCTGATCGACGGCGCGGCGCGCGTCTACGACCCGATCGTGCGCGGCCAGGGCGGCGAGGATCTGTACGGCTGTTTCCTCAAGGACTACGCGCCGGCCAACTGGTAGAAGCCGCGCGGACACCGTCAACTGGCGGCGGCCGGACGGCCGTCCGGCCGCTGTCGGGTGCTGACCGAAGGGTGTCCGACCGGCGTCCGGGGGCTGTCCGAGTGCTGTCCTGAAGTGACCCACTTCACGGACCCCATCGAGCGCGCCCGCGCTCATTTGGTTAATGTAAGGCGCACGGACGCCACCCAGGGACCCACGAAGGTTCCTCGGCCGTCCCGGGACAGGCCTGCAACCAGGCCGCCGCCCCGCCCGAAAACCGGCGCCACCGCGACCGAATCATCCTTGCCCCTGCCCCAGTTGGCGGTCGGCGCCCGGTACGAGTCCGGAGTCGGTGCGTCCGGGGTTACGCGACACAAAGGAGTGCGCGGTGACACCTGAAATGGCTCAGCACGAGAACAGCCCGGCCGAACGAGGCGGTGAACGGAGCGGCGGTCCCCAGAAGCTCCGGAACATCGAGGTGTGGGCCAGGTCCGCACCGATCAGGCTGGCGGGCTACGAGGACGACCTCGCGGAGCCGCACATCCTGCAGGGAATCGACTAGACACTCAGCGGTCGAGTCGTCGAGTCGTCGAGTCGTCGAGCGCCGGACGGGCGGAC
>NZ_JBHUZM010000178.1:0-13594 GCF_042667665.1 Streptomyces sp. NPDC057307
GCGGACGACTTCCGCGCGCTGCGCGCGTCGTGCGCCACGCGCGAGGAGTTCGCGGCGAGGCTGCCGGCGGGGTGGGTGGCCCAGCTCGCGCTCGCGGGCACGCCGGACGACGTCCACGCCCCCCGCACGGTGGTCCGTGCGGGGCTCTCGTGGCGCTGTACGGGCGCTGGAGCGCCTGGGCTCAGCCCTGCCAGCTGTGCGGGGCCCGGAAGCCCGGCGTGCGCTCCAGACGGCGCCAGCCGGCCGTGGAGCGGCCTCGGTGGGCCGAGGCGGCGTCCGCGTCGGGGCGGGCCGCGGCGCGCGCCATGAGGACGGCGGTGATGGCGGCCAGTTCCTCGGGGCCCGCCTGGCCCTTCTCGACGCGGAGCAGCGAGCTGTCGGCGCGGAGCGGGGAGTTGTGGGAATCGTTCATCGGGCTCGTGTCTCCGTCTTCTCGGCAGGTGGGCGGCGTCGTGGGTGGCGTCGTAGGCGGCACGGGGCCGCGTCCGGCGGGGCGCGGGCTCACTGCGGGGGGTTGCCGTGCTTGCGGGACGGCAGGTCGGCGTGCTTCGTACGGAGCATCGCGAGGGCCGAGACGAGGACCTCACGGGTCTCGGCCGGGTCGATGACATCGTCGACCAGACCGCGCTCCGCGGCGTAGTACGGGTGCATCAGCTCGGCCTTGTACTCCTTCACCATGCGCACGCGCATGGCCTCGGGGTCCTCGGCCTCGGCGATCTGCTTGCGGAAGATGACGTTGGCGGCGCCTTCCGCGCCCATCACCGCGATCTCGTTGGTCGGCCAGGCATAGGTGAGGTCGGCGCCGATGGACTGCGAATCCATGACGATGTAAGCACCCCCGTACGCCTTGCGCAGGATGAGCGAGATCCGCGGGACGGTGGCGTTGCAGTACGCGTAGAGCAGTTTCGCGCCGTGGCGGATGATGCCGCCGTGCTCCTGGTCGACGCCGGGCAGGAAGCCGGGTACGTCCAGCAGGGTCACGATCGGGATGTTGAAGGCGTCGCACATCTGCACGAAGCGCGCGGCCTTCTCGGAAGCCTCGATGTCCAGGACGCCCGCGAGGGACTGCGGCTGGTTGGCGACGATGCCGACGACCTGGCCGCCCAGCCGGGACAGCGCGCAGATGATGTTGGTGGCCCAGCGCTCGTGGATCTCCAGGAAGTCGCCGTCGTCGACGAGCTCCTCGATGACCTTGCGCATGTCGTACGGGCGGTTGCCGTCGGCCGGGACGAGGTCGAGCAGCACGTCGGAGCGGCGGTCCGCCGGGTCGTCGGACTCGGCGACGGGCGGGTTCTCGCGGTTGTTCGAGGGGAGCATCGCCAGCAGGTAGCGGACCTCGGCGATGCAGGTCTCCTCGTCGTCGTACGCGAAGTGCGCGACGCCCGAGGTCTCGGCGTGCACGTCCGCGCCGCCGAGTCCGTTCTGGGTGATCTCCTCGCCCGTGACCGCCTTGACGACGTCGGGTCCGGTGATGAACATCTGCGACGTCTCACGGACCATGAACACGAAGTCGGTGAGGGCGGGGCTGTACGCGGCGCCGCCGGCGCACGGGCCGAGCATCACGCTGATCTGCGGGATGACACCCGACGCCTTGGTGTTGCGCTGGAAGATGCCGCCGTAACCGGCGAGCGCGGAGACGCCCTCCTGGATACGGGCGCCCGCGCCGTCGTTCAGCGAGACCAGGGGGGCACCGGCCGAGATGGCCATGTCCATGATCTTGTGGATCTTGGTGGCGTGGGCCTCGCCCAGGGCGCCGCCGAAGATACGGAAGTCGTGCGCGTACACGAAGACGGTGCGGCCCTCGACCGTCCCCCAGCCGGTGATCACCCCGTCGGTGTACGGCTTCTTGGCCTCCAGGCCGAAACCGGTGGCCCGGTGCCGGCGCAGCTGCTCAACCTCTTTGAACGAGCCCTCGTCGAGCAGCAGCGCGATACGCTCGCGAGCCGTCAGCTTCCCCTTGGCGTGCTGCGCCTCGGTCGCGCGTTCGCTCGGCCCGCTCAGCGCCTGCCCCCGCAGCGAGTGCAGCTCGGCCACGCGCCCACGGGCGTCGACGGGCTCACTCGGCGTCTGGTCCACAACGGTCATGTACCGACCCTACGAAGAACAGCGGCAAAAGCCGCCGTCGACTCCACACAGTCTCCTGCCCGGATTCCTGGTGGGGCTGGACAGAACCGGGGTGGGCTCGGGCCGAGTCAACAGCCCGGAGCCCCTCGCGCTTGTGAGATTCCTCCAGATGTCAGTCCGATGTCGGCCGTTGGCCAACCACGCGTCACGCGTCGTCGCCGTGTGGCGCGGGGTGACGGCGGGGCGACTGAGGATGCCGGACCGGGCCCCGTGGGGAGTTCGCCGAGGTCTCGCCGGTGCCCCGTCGGGACCCTGCCGACGCCTCGGCGGGACCGGTTTCGATGGCGGCGGGTGAGCGGCCGACGTCAGGTTGTGAAGACTCCCGAACTATTGAGAGCGCTCTCAGTCAAACTCTTGACGCGTCCCGGACACGTGACGAGAGTGGGGCGCAGACGCAGGCGCGGCCCCCCACCTACCGCGCCCCACTGCGTTCCCCCCACATCTCAGGAGAACATCCGTGATATCGCGCAGAATGTTTCTGACCGGTACGGCCGCCGCGGCCACGGCGCTCACCTACCCCGTCTGGGGAAGCGCCCTCAGCCCCCGCGCCTCGGCCGCCGCCGACACCTGCGAACTCGCCCTGGTGAACAAGTCGTTGCCGGGCTCGGTCAACGCGTACGTCACCGGCCACGAGCAGGGCACCGACCGCTGGGTGCTGCTCCGCGCCGACGGCAGCGTGTACAAGCCGGAGTCGCCCGCCGAGGCCAACACCCCGCTGCCGGTCGACTGCGCCATTCCGCTGGGCGCGGCGGGCGGCGCCGCCGTGACGCTGACGCTGCCTCAGATGTTCGGCGCGCGCGTCTACTTCGTACGTGACGACACCCTGGACTTCTTCCTGAACCCGGGTCCGTCCCTGGTCGAGCCGGCGTTCGCGAGCGAGAACGACCCCAACTACGGCCGCACCTGGTCGTTCGCCGAATTCACCTTCAACCCGCAGCAGTTGTACTCCAACATCAGCTACGTCGACCTGGTGACCGCGCTGCCCATCGGGATCACCCTGGAGGGCGACGCCAAGCACGAGGTCGCCCCGCTGCCCGAAGGCGCCCTCCAGAAGATCGCGGACGGTCTGACCGCGCAGGCGGCGGCCGACGGACAGCCGTGGGACAAGCTGATCACGCGCGGCGCCGACGGCCAGGTCCTGCGGGTGATCGCGCCGCAGAACGCGATGGCGCCGTACTTCGACCGGCCCGAGGAGATGCCCTTCAGGGACGTCTTCGACGGCTACATCGACCAGGTCTGGCAGAAGTACGCCGCCGAGGACCTCAAGATCGACCTCCAGGGCGGGCGCGGCGTGCTGGCCGGCCGGGTCAGCGGCGACACGCTCACCTTCGCCGGCGGCCACACCTTCTCCAAGCCGTCCTCGAAGGACATCTTCACCTGCAACCACGGCCCCTTCACCAACAACCCGGGCGACTCGGACGACAAGAAGGCGCTCCTCGCGCGCCTGGCGGCCGGCTTCAACCGCTCGACGCTGCTCACCCACCCCGACCAGCCGAACGGGGCCACGGCGGCGGACTACTACAAGGACCCGTCCACCAATCACTGGGCGCGGGTGCTGCACGCCAACACCCCGATCGGGTACGCGTTCCCGTACGACGACGTACGGCCGGACGGTGAGCCGGACGTCTCGGGCGCGGCGCACGACGGCAACCCGGTGCGCTTCACCGTGTCGGTCGGTTCCTGAGGTCCGCGGACTCCAGGCGTGACGGTGCCCCGTCGCCTCTCCTCCCAAGGAGGGGGCGGCGGGGCACCGTCGTGCTCCGGGCGGCGTCACCCGATCGGCCCGCGTCACCCGATCGGCGGAAGATGTTGAAATTTGAACGAGACAGGTCTACGCTTCGACTCAGTACTTGAACGCTAAACAAATACCTCCGGGAGAAACCCCATGTCTCTGTTCAACCGCAAGTCCGACACCGACGTCGCCACCGCCCCGGTCAACCCCGACCTGGCCCACCTGACCGGTGACTACACCATCGACCCGTCGCACAGCAGCATCGGCTTCACCGTGCGTCACGCCATGGTCACCAACGTGCGCGGCTCGTTCAGCAAGCACGAGGGCACGCTGAGCCTGGACGGCTCCAAGCCGGAGAACTCCTCCGCCTCGATCGACGTGGAGATCGAGAGCATCGACACCGGCGCGCCCGACCGTGACGGTCACCTGCGCAGTGCGGACTTCTTCGACGCCGAGACGTTCCCCAGGATGACCTTCCGCTCGACCGGCGCGGAGCAGGCGGGCGGCGACGACTACCGCATCACCGGCGACCTCACCATCAAGGACGTCACCAAGCCGCTCACGATCGACCTGGAGTTCAACGGCAAGGCGATCGACCCGTACGGCAACGAGCGTGTCGGCTTCGAGGGCAGCGCCACGATCTCGCGCTCGGACTGGGGCCTGACCTGGAACGCCGCGCTGGAATCCGGCGGCGTCGTCGTCAGCGACAAGGTCAAGCTGGTCTTCGACATCTCGGCGATCAAGAACCAGCCCGCCGCCTGACCCGTACCGGAGCGCGGGCGGCGGAGCCGACCGGGGGCAGTCTCAGAACCCGCCCCCGTCGAAGCCGCCGCCGCCTCCGAAGTCCCCTCCCCCGCCGAAACCGCCTCCGTCGAATCCACCGCCCGAGCCGAAGTCACCGCCCGAGCCGCCGTCGTAACCGGTGTAGTCGCCGCCGCCGTAGTCCGCGGCGTAGGCGGGGGTGGTCATGACCGTGCCGAGCATGGTGCCCACGAGCAGGGCGGGGAGCACGCCGCCGCCGAAGTAACCGCCGGCCCAGGGGCCGTACGCCGGACCCGCGTCGTAGTACGGGCGCGGGCCGTGCTCGGTCTGCACCATCCGCGTCATGGGGTCGTCGCCGTCCTCCAGGCGCGCCGCGTCGGCCGCGCAGACGGGGATGGCACGGACGGCGCCGCCGGGCGGCGGTGACCAGTCCACGTCCTTCGTGGAAGGACCGTGCCGGGGGTCGAAGAAACACGGTGAACGGCGCTCCGGCAGCGGCGTGCCCTCCCGCCGCGCCGCGAGCGAGGCGAGCGAGAAGCGGCCGTCGGCCAGCGCCTCGGTCACCGCGCGCACATCCTCCGGGCGCTCGGCGCGGTCCATGAGGGACTTCGCCTTCTCGTACGCGTCCAGCCCCTGCTCGTAGTCCCCGCGCATCGCGTCGTCGGCGCCCTTCTCGCCCGGGTGGAAGTCGAGCCGGTCGAGCTCCTCGCCGAAGGCGGTGATGTCCTCGTCCACGACGACCCGGAGCTTGTCCAGGGCCTGCCTGTCGCGCTCCTCCTTACGGAGGCGGTTGCGGCGCAGCACCGCGTACACACCCGCGCCGCCCAGCACGACGACGCCGCCGAGCGTGATCAGCCCGGCCGTGGCGGATCCGCCGTCGGCGCCGTCACCGGAGGACGTGTTCCAGCCGGCGGGCGCCCGGCCGCGGGTCTCGGCGAGTGCCTGGTCGACGAAGTTGTTCAGCTCCGTCGACGCCCCGACGGCGCCTGTGCCCTTCGCACCGTCGGTGATCGCACGGACGGTGTCCGGCGGCAGGTTACGGGCGTCCGCGGCGGCGTCGAACCTGTCGCCGAGGCGTACGGCGTAGACGCCGGACACCCCGGTCGCGGTCCGGAGCCTGTCGAGGAGTGTGTTGTCCGGGTTGAAATCGGCGGCCTGCGGCAGGACGGCGACGAAGACCGGCTTGTCCGCGTCCTTGATCTTCTTCGTCAGCGCGTCGGCGTCCGACCGGGAGAGCTGGTCGGAGGCGCGCGGGTCGACATAGACCGGGCCCTTCTTGAAGGCCTCGGCCACGGCATCGGGGCCGGTGGCTGCCTGCGCGCTCGGCGCCGCGACGACGGCGGCCCCGGTAAAGGCGAGCAGCAGCCCGGACAGAGTGGTGAACAGCCTCGTCCTCATATCACCGACGGTACCGGAGGGGGCCACTGTCCGGAGGGGGCGAGAAAGAACGGAACGGTGACGTGAGGGGGCCGGACGGGGCGCCCACGGGGCGGGGTACGGGGCCCGCGGGGCCGCCGGCCGCAACGAGCGACGCACCCGGGCGGGGAGGCCCGGGTGCGTCACTCATGGGGGTTCCGACGGCGCCAGGTCGGCGCCGCTATGTCCGTGTGCCTACCTCCGTGCGGCTACTTCTGCTCCACCCGCACCCAGTCGATCTCCGCCTTCACTCCGCCCTGAGCGACCTTGTCGACGCTCGACTGGGGCAGACCCCAGTACGGCGTGGTGACCTGGTTGTGCCCGGCCGGGTAGGCGCCGCCCAGCGCCAGGTTGAGGATCACGTACTGGTTGTGGTCGAAGACCCACTCGCCACGGGTCGACTCCAGCTTCTGCCGCGACGTCGTCTGCACCACCTGGTCGTCGACGGTGAAGATCATGCCCTCGGGCGTCCACTCGACGGCGTAGGTGTGCCACTGGTCGACCCGGCCGCCGTTCGGGAAGGTCTGCGACTTGCCGATGTTGCCGGCGGCCGAGTACCCGGGGCCGTGCAGCGCGGTGCTCGTCCAGTCCGCGTAGCCGACGTTCTCCATGATGTCCGTCTCGCCCGAGCCCGGCCAGGACACCGACGGGTCGTCCACGTCGCTGCCCAGCAGCCAGAACGCCGGCCAGAAGCCGTCGCCGACGGGGAGCTTCATACGGGCGCTGACCTTGCCGTACGTGAAGTCGAACTTGGTGTTGGTGTCGACGCGGCCGGAGGTGAAGTCGTACGTGCCGCCGCCCGGCACCGTGGTGCAGCCCTTGCAGTACTTCGACTCCAGGACGAGCGCCCCGTTCTGGGTCTTGATGTTGTCCGGCGAGTCCACGTACGCCTGCGACTCGCCGTTGACGGAGCCCATCTCCTGGCCGGTGCGGACCACGCGCCACTTGTTGCGGTCCAGGCCGGAGCCGGTGAAGTCGTCGAAGAAGGTCTGCCGGTAGGCGCCGCCCGGGTTCTGCGGCAGTGCGGGGTACGCCGCGGCCGCGCTGCCGCCGGTGCCCCAGACCTGGAACTCGTACAGCGAGTAGCCGAACTGCGCCGTCGACGGCGCCGGGTTGTAGAAGGAGCGGCGCTCCTTGCCCAGCATCCGCACATAGCGGCCGGTCGCGGGGGTCGGCAGGTTGATCGTGTCGTGTCTGCCGACCGCGTCGCCCGGTGACTTGATGTTCGCCCGGCGCTCGGCGATCTGCGCGGCCGAAGGCTGGTACACGGTGCGCCAGTTGCGGTTGTCGTCGGAGACCTGGAGGTCGAAGTTGACCGCGTAGGCGGCCTCCCAGTACAGGTCCACGGACTGGATCGTGGACCGCGCGCCGAGGTCCACGCCCACCCAGCGGTTCTGGTTCCAGTCGCTCGACCAGCGGGACTGGTCGGCCTTCAGGTCGGCCGGCCAGCCGCCGTCGGTGACGAAGGCCGGTGAGTTGCCCGCGTGCTGGTACAGCTCGCCGTACGCGGGGTGGTTCAGCGCCAGGTTGGTGCGGGTGGTGGAGGCGGGGGCGGGTTCGCCGCCGAAGACCTGGAAGGAGAAGAGGGAGTAGCCCCAGGCGGTGGCGCGCTCGACGCCGCGCATCCGGACGTAGCGCCCGGTGGCCTCCTGCGGGTACGTGTGCGCGGTGACGGTGCCGCCGGTGCCCTCGTTCTCGGTGTAGAAGTCCGTCCAGTCGGTGCCGTTCCTGGAGATCTCCAGGACGTACTGCTTGCCGTGGGCGGCTTCCCATTCGAGCTTGACCTGGCTTACGCGGATGACGCTGCCGAGGTCGACCTGGATCCAGGCGTTGTCGGCGAAGTCGCTCGCCCAGCGGGTGGTGGGGTTGTTGTCGAAGGCGGCGGTGGCGGGGGTGCCCGCGTTCTCGGCGCCGGAGGTGGTGACGGCCGCCGGTCTGGCCGCGACGGCTTCCGCCGCGCGGTCGGTGTTCCACGCCGCGGCGGCCCGGACTGCGGGCGGCTGCGGCGGCGCGGCGACGGCGAGGGGCGCCGACAGCGCGAGCAGGGCGAGGGCGGTGGTCGCGAGTAAGGACGTACGTGGGGGCATCGTTGACTCCGTTGGCGATACGGGTGAATGAGCGATGTCCGTACGGGGGTGTTACCGCGAGTGATGTGTGCGGGCGGACGGCCCCGCCCCCGCCCGCGGCGTGCTGTGCGCCGGGGCGGGAGCGGAAGCCGGGGTCCGGTCGGGACCTATCGCGCCTCGCGGGTGAGTCCGATCGTGTCGCGGTACCACTTGGCGCTGTCCTTGAGGGTCCTGACCTGGGTGTCGTAGTCGACGCGGACAATGCCGAAGCGCTTGTCGTAGCCGTACGCCCACTCGAAGTTGTCCATCAGCGACCAGGCGAAATAGCCGCGAACGTCGGCGCCCTGTGCGCGCGCCTCGGCGACGGCCGCGAGGTGGTCCGCGAGATACGCGGTCCGGTCCGCGTCCGGGACGGAGCCGTCGGCGGCGACGGTGTCGTCGAAGGCCGCTCCGTTCTCGGTGATGACGGTGGGGATGGCGTAGTCCTCCTGGAGGCCCAGGAGGAGGTCGGTGAGTTCGGTCGGTGTGATCTCCCAGTCCATGGCGGTACGGGGCAGGTCACGGGGCACGCCGCGGGTGACGGGCAGCCCGTCGTCGTCGACCGGGGAGCCGTTCTCGGTGACGCCGGAGAAGAGGGCTCCCCGGTAGAAGTTGACGCCGAGGATGTCCAGCGGGTCGGCGATGATCTCCAGGTCGCCGTCCTGGACCGGCAGTTCGGCGCCGCGCAGCGCCAGGTCGGCGACGACGTCCTCGGGGTAGCGGCCGTGGACGAGCGGGTCGAGGTAGAGGCGCCGGCCCTGGCCGTCGGCGCGGCGGCACGCCTCGCGGTCCGCGTCGCTGTCGGTCTCGGGCGTGGCCGTACCGAGGTTGAGGGTGATGCCGAGTTCGAGCGGGTTTTCGCCGGCGGCGTCGCGGATACGCCGCGAGGCGAGTCCGTGGCCGAGCAGGAGGTGGTGCACGGCGCGGATCGAGTCGCCGAAGTCCTTGCGGCCGGGGGCGTGGACGCCCACGTCGTATCCGAGGACGGCGGAGCACCAGGGCTCGTTGAGCGTGGTCCAGTGCTCGACGGTGTCGCCGAGCGCGTCGTAGGCGATCGCGGCGTAGTCGGCGAAGCGGTACGCCGTGTCGCGGGCCGGCCAGCCGCCCGCGTCCTCCAACTCCTGCGGCAGGTCCCAGTGGTAGAGCGTGATCCACGGGGTGATGTTCCTGCCGTGCAGCTCGTCGACGAGGCGCTTGTAGAAGTCCAGGCCCTTCGCGTTGCCCGGCCCGCGCCCGCCGGGCTGGATGCGCGGCCAGGCGAGCGAGAAGCGGTACGTGTCGACGCCCAGGCCCGCGATCAGCTCCACGTCCTGCGGCATCCGGTGGTAGTGGTCGCACGCCACGTCGCCGTGCTCACCGCCCTCCACCGCGCCCGGGACCCGGCAGAAGGTGTCCCAGATCGAGGGGGTCCTGCCGTCCTCGGCAGCCGCTCCCTCGATCTGGTAGGCGGAGGTGGCGACGCCCCAACGGAAGTCGGCGGGCAGGCCCTTGAGCGCCGTGGCGGGGCGGGTGAGGTCCTGGATGGGGGTGGCGTTCATGGGTCTCCTGGTTCATGGGTGAGCGCACGGCGCGGGCGGGGCGCGGGCGCGGACAGGGCCTGGTCGGGGCCTGGTCGGGGCGTGGATCAGCCGGAGCGGGCCGCCGAGGTGTCCCCGGCCGGGTCCGGGGCCGCCCCGGCCTCGGGCGCGGCCGGCCCCGTCCCGGACTCCGCCGCCGCCTCCGCGCCCGACGCGAACGCCGGGGCGGGGGGCGAGTGGTGCAGCCAGCAGGCCACGGTGCGGTCGGGCGCGCCGTCCGGCGCGGCCAGCACCGGTACGTGCTCGGCGCACGGGTCGAACGCCTTGCCGCAGCGCGGATGGAAGGCGCAGCCCGTCGGCATCGCCGTCAGGTGCGGCGGCGAGCCGGGGATGCCGGTCAGCTCCCTGCGGGGTCCGTGCAGCGCGGGGAAGGAGTGGAGCAGTCCGTCGCTGTAGGGGTGGCGCGGGTCGCGGTAGATCTCGGCGGCGCCCGCCTCCTCGACGATCCGGCCGCCGTACATGATCGCGATCCGGTCCGAGAACTCGATCAGCAGCGAGATGTCGTGGGTGATGAAGACGACGGAGAAGCCCAGCTCCTCGCGGAGCGCGACGAGCTTGCGCAGGATCTGACGCTGCATCACCACGTCGAGGGCGGTGGTCGGTTCGTCCATGATGACGACCTCGGGCTCCAGCGCGAGCGCCATCGCGATCATCACGCGCTGGCGCATGCCGCCGGAGAGCTGGTGCGGGAACGCGCCGAGCCGGTCGCGGGAGATACCGACCAGCGTCAGCAGCTCCTCGGCGCGTGCGGTGCGCTCGGCCGACTTCATCTCCGGACGGTGCGCCCGGAGCACGTCGGTGAGCTGACTGTGCACCGTGTGCACGGGGTTGAGGGAGTTCATCGCGCCCTGGAAGACGATCGACAGCTCCTGCCAGCGGAAGGCGCGCAGCTCCTGCGGCGTGAGCGTCAGCAGGTCCACCGGGGCCGCGCCGTCCTGCGGCGGCTGGTAGTGGACGTCACCGCCGGTGATCACCCCGGGCGGCGAGAGCAGCCGGGTGACGGCGTAGGCGAGTGTGGACTTGCCGGAGCCCGACTCGCCGGCGAGGCCGAGGACCTCGCCGCGGTGCAGGGTCAGGTCGATGTCGCGCAGCGCGTGGACCGCGCCGGGGCCGGTGCCGTAATCGACATTGAGGCCGCTGATGGTGAGGACGGGGCGACCGGTCGTCATGCGCGGGGCTCCTTGTCGGGCGTGCGGTCGGACGTCCGTGCGGGGGTCCGTTCGGGCGGGGCGCCCTTGGCGGGGCCGCTGCCGTTCGTACCGCTCTTGGCGACGCCACCCACGGCCGCGGACGACGCCCCGTTCAGGCCCGCGTACTTCCTCGCGGCCCCGTCTCCACGGTCCGTACGCGCCACCGGCGTGAAGCCGACGCGCATCCGGATCTTCCGCGAGGAGCCGGATTCGGTGCGCAGCCGCGGGTTCACGAACTCGTCGATGCCGAAGTTGATCAGCGCGAGCGCGGTGCCGAGGAGCGCGATGCAGAGCCCGGCGGGGACGAACCACCACCACGCGCCCTGCGCGAGTGCCTGGTTGGACTGCGCCCAGAACAGGACGGTGCCCCAGTTCCAGTTGGAGATGTCGGCGACGCCGATGAAGGCGAGGGTGATCTCCAGCAGGACGGCGAAGATGACGGTGCCGACGAAGCCGGACGCGATCACGGCGGTGAGGTTCGGCATGATCTCGAAGCCGATGATCCGCCATGTCGGTTCGCCGGTGGCTCGCGCGGCCTCGACGTAGTCACGTTTGCGCAGCGAGAGGGTCTGTGCGCGCAGCACCCGCGCCCCCCACGCCCAGGACGTGAAGGCGATTACGCCGGCGATCAGCAGGTCGCCGGCGTCGGAGACGAAGCTGGCGATGATGATGATCAGCGGCAGCGCAGGGATGACGAGGAAGATGTTGGAGAGCGCCGAGAGGATCTCGTCCATGACGCCGCCGAGGAACCCGGAGGTGACGCCGATCAGCACGGACAGCACCGTCGCGAGGAAACCGGCGATGAAGCCCACCAGGAGCACGCCCCGGGTGCCGACGAGGATCTGCGACAGCACGTCCTGACCGGTCTGCGTGGTGCCGAACCAGTGGTCGCCGGACGGCGGCTGGAGCAGGTTGTCGCTCATCATGTCGGGGTCGTACGGCGCGATCCACGGGCCGATGATCGCGAGCAGGGTGAAGAACCCCAGGATCGAGATCCCGGTGAGGGTCTTGCCGCCGCGCAGGAAGCGCAGCCTGGCTCGCTTGGAGGGGGTGGGCGCCGGAGCCGCGTCGAGTACGGCGACCTCTGTTGCGGGAATGGACATGGCTCAGGCCTCCTTCCGGGTGCGCGGGTCGAGGAAGAGATAGACCATGTCCGCGAGCAGGTTCGCCGCGAGCACGGACAGCGTGATGATCAGGAAGACGCCCTGCATCAGCGGATAGTCCTTGGCGCCGACGGCCTGGAAGAGCTGGTAGCCGATGCCCGGATAGGAGAAGACCATCTCCACCAACAGCGTGCCGCCGACGATGAAGCCCAGCGAGAGCGCGAAGCCGGAGATGTTGGGGAGGATCGCGTTGCGCGCGGCGTACGAGAACATCACGCGGCGCTCGGAGAGCCCCTTGGCCTGGGCGACCATGACGTAGTCCTCGGACGAGACGGTCACCATCATGTTGCGCATGCCGAGGATCCAGCCGGCGATGGCGCTGAGGATGATCGTGATACCGGGCAGGAAGCCGTGGTAGAGCGCGCTGGAGATGAACGGCACGTCGAACGCGGGGACCAGCGAGCTGTCGTAGCCGCCGGCGGCCGGGAAGATCGGCCACTTCACGGCGAACAGCGCGATGGCGATGAGCCCGAGCCAGAAGTACGGGATCGAGGAGATGAACGTCGTGACCGGCAGCAGGCTGTCCATCCAGGAACCGCGCCGCCACCCGCTGTAGACCCCGATGCCGGTGCCGAGCAGGAAGCTGATCAGGGTGGTGAGGCCGACCAGCACCAGCGTCCACGGCAGCGACTGCGAGATGACCTCGCTGACGGGCGTCGGGAAGAAGGTGAAGGAGAGCCCGAGGTCGCCCTGGAAGAGCTGGCCCCAGTAGTCGGTGTACTGCTGCCAGAGCGAGCGTTCCTTGTCGAGGCCGAACAGGGCCTTGAGGGAGGCGATCGCGCTGGTGTCGAGCTGGCCCTGGAAACGGGCGATCAGGGCCTGGACCGGATCGCCGGGCATGAGCCGCGGAATCAGGAAGTTGATGGTGATCGCCGCCCACGCCGTGACGGCGTAGAAGAGGATCCGCTGGAGGACGAACTTCACTTCGCCGCCACCTCCGTCGTGCTCGTGGTGGACCCGGTGCCGGTGGCGGTGCCGTCGCCGCCCGTACCGGTGCCGTCGCCGCTCGCGGGGGCGCCGGGTACGGCCGTGGTGACGGGGCGGTCCTCGTACAGCCAGCACGCCGCCCACTGGCCGCCGTCGAGCTCGAAGCGCGGCGGCAGTTCGGTGCGGCAGCGCTCCATGGCCTTGGGACAACGGGGGTGGAAGCGGCAGCCCCCCGGCGGGGAGATGAGTGAGGGGGGCTCGCCGCTTCCGGTCTCCTCCTGGGCCTCCTCGTCCGCGATCCGGTCGGGGTCGGGGGCCGAGGCGATGAGCAACTGGGTATAAGGGTGCGCGGGTTGCTGGGTGACGGTCTCGCTGTCGCCGCCCTCCACGATCCGGCCGGCGTACATCACCAGGGTCGTGTCCGCGAAGTACCGCGCGGACGCGATGTCGTGCGTGATGTAGAGGATCGCGAGGTGCAGGCGCTCCTTGAGGTCACGCAGCAGGTTCAGTACGCCGAGCCGGATGGAGACGTCCAGCATCGAGACGGGCTCGTCGGCCAGGAGCACCTTGGGGTCGGCGCCCAGCGCCCGCGCGATGG
>NZ_JBHUZM010000179.1:0-13467 GCF_042667665.1 Streptomyces sp. NPDC057307
GCACCCGTACGGGTGACCGCCCTTCTCGTCAACGCTGTGCACCTCGCGGTGCGGTCGCCGTCACCTCGTCCCGCGAGAGCCGTCACGGCTCCCTGGGACGGGTGTCGGCGGGGGTCCTACGAGGTCACTTGACCTCGACGGAGGCGCCGGCGGCCTTGAGGGACTCGGCAGCCTTCTCGGCGGCCTCCTTGGCGACCTTCTCGACGACGGGCTTGGGAGCGCCGTCCACGAGGTCCTTGGCCTCCTTGAGGCCCAGCGAGGTGAGCTCACGCACGACCTTGATGACCTGGATCTTCTTCTCGCCGGCACCCGTGAGGATGACGTCGAACTCGTCCTGGACCTCTTCGGCCTCGGCGGCGACGGCGGCACCGCCACCGGCGGCGACGGCGACCGGGGCGGCGGCCTTGACGTCGAACTTCTCCTCGAACGCCTTGACGAAGTCGGAGAGCTCGATGAGGGTCAGGTCTTCGAACTGCTTGAGCAGGTCGTCCTGGGACAGCTTCGCCATGGTGGCGGTCCTTCCACTAATTTCGGCAGGTGCCGGATGAATGTGAATGGCGGGCGTACGGGCCCGCTGCGACGCGGCGCCGAACTACTCGGCGTCGGCCTCGGCGGGAGCCGGCGTACCGGCACCGCCCTGCTCGGCCTCACGCTTGGCGCGAAGGGCGTCCGCGGTGCGGACGAACTCCGACAGCGGGGCCTGGAATGTCGCCGCGGCCTTGGCCATCGACGCCTTGATTCCACCGGCCACCTTGGCGAGCAGCACCTCGCGGGACTCGAGGTCCGCGAGCTTCTTGAACTCGTCGGCGGACAGCGCCTTACCGTCAAGGACACCGCCCTTGATGACGAGGTTCGGGTTGTCCTTGGCGAAGTCACGCAGACCCTTCGCCGACTCCACCGGGTCACCGGTGACGAAGGCAACCGCCGTCGGACCCGCGAACAGGTCGTCCAGCGTGTTGATCCCGGCCTCGTTGGCCGCGATCTTGGTCAGCGTGTTCTTCACCACGGCGTACTGGGCGTTCTCACCGAGAGAACGGCGCAGCTCCTTGAGCTGCGCCACGGTGAGACCCCGGTACTCGGTCAGCACGGCGGCGTTCGAGCTGCGGAATTGCTCCGTCAGCTCGGCAACCGCGGCAGCCTTGTCGGGCCTTGCCATGAGCGTCGGCCTCCTTCCGGGTGATGAGGACCGCTCAGAAGGGGCTGAACAAGACAAACGCCCCGGCGCAAGCGCACGGGGCGTAGCTCAACCGGGCAAAACCCGGGAACTCTCCTCGAACACCTACGCGGGTCGTCCGCTTCCAGCGGATCCTTCGGTCGCCTCACCCTCTTGCGAGAGCACGGCGACGACCAGCGGTCTTTGGCTTCCTGTGGAGAGTACGTGACAGGGTTACCCGCAGGCAAATCCGGTCGCCGGGGCCGTAAACCCGCCCCGGCGACGGGAATTGTGGATCAAGCACTTCCGGATCGGTCTTCCGGATCGAACTTCCCGATCAGGCTTCCGGATCGGTCTTCCGGATCGGCGAGAACCTCGGGATCAGATCCCGGAGTCGTCCGCGCCGGCGCCGGCCTCGGCGCCGAGGTCGCCCAGCATCTTGAACAGGTCGACGGTGTCGGCGGCCGGCGGCGTCTGGACCGACGCCTTGGCCCCGTAGTCGCTGTACCGCGCGCTGATGGTGATGGCGCCGTCCGGGGAGTCCATCGCGACGTCCATCTTCACCGGGTAGTCGTCCTCGTTGACCCAGACCTCGGTGTCGTACCCCGTGATGCCCGTCTTCTCGATGTTGGCGAGAAGGTCCTTGCGCTCCTTGGCGCTGAGCACGTCGAGCGACTCGTTCGACTCCAGCATCTCGGCGACCGTGAGCGTGCCCTTGTAGTGCTGCGCCTCGACCCCGTCGATCTTCTCGGAGCCGACGTGCTTCACGTTCGGCGAGTCCAGCAGCAGCGCGAGCTGCTGGGCCGGGTCCTGGTTCATGTTCTCCATGCCACCGGTGAGCTCCTTGGTGGCCGCCGGGTCGCCCGAGGCCTCCGCCGCCGCGGCCAGGTCCAGCTTCATCCAGCGCTTGCCGTCCATGTCCTTGGCCGCCTCGGCGCCCATGTCCATGTACATCGCGTTCTTGACCCACACCATCCGGATCTTCTCCGGGGCGTCGGGCTCGGCCTGCATCATCGAGCCGGACATGGTCATGTCCATCACCATGGGGTCCCAGCCCATGACGCCGGTCATCTCCATGTCGCCGCCCCCCGCGGCACCCGCGACGCCCTCGGGCATCGACATCGTCATGCTGACCTTGGCCGACTTCGCCGCCGCCGTCTTCTCGTACGCCGCCGTCAGCACGTCCGTGACCGCGGAACGCGACTGCGGCGCGTCCTTGGCCGACGAACTCCCGGCGTTCTTCTTCGAGTCCGCGTCACCGCTCTGACAGCCGGCGACACCCGCCACAACGGCCACTGCCGTCAGCGAGACGCCAACGCGCCCCCATGTCGACATGGTCATACCCCACCCCTTTTTTCGATGTGCTTAGTTGAACGGTAACGCACGGGTATGACAGACCGCGCACGTAAAAACCGGCCCCAACACCTCAACAGAGGTGCCGGGACCGGCTCTTGACACGCGTTGGCGCGACTTCCGTCCAGGATCAGACGGAGGCCGGGTCCTCCTCGACGAGGAGGTTACGAGTGCGGTTGGCGTCCAGCGGGATGCCGGGGCCCATCGTCGTCGCCAGGACCGCCTTCTTGATGTAACGGCCCTTCGCGGCCGACGGCTTGAGACGGAGGATCTCCTCCAGCGCCGCGGCGTAGTTCTCGACCAGCTTCGTCTCGTCGAAGGAGACCTTGCCGATGATGAAGTGCAGGTTCGAGTGCTTGTCGACGCGGAACTCGATCTTGCCGCCCTTGATGTCGTTCACGGCCTTCGTGACATCGGGGGTGACGGTGCCCGTCTTCGGGTTGGGCATCAGACCACGCGGGCCGAGGACGCGGCCGAGGCGGCCGACCTTGCCCATGAGGTCCGGGGTGGCGACGACGGCGTCGAAGTCGAGACGGCCCTTCTGGACCTCGTCGATCAGCTCGTCGGAGCCGACGATGTCGGCGCCCGCGGCGCGCGCTGCCTCGGCACGGTCACCGGTCGCGAAGACCAGGACCCGGGCGGTCTTGCCGGTGCCGTGCGGGAGGTTCACGGTGCCACGGACCATCTGGTCCGCCTTGCGCGGGTCGACGCCCAGACGCATGGCGACCTCGACGGTGCCGTCGAACTTGGTGGTGTTGGTGTCCTTGGCGATACGGACGGCCTCGAGCGGAGGATAGGTACGCTCCGCGTCGATCTTCGCGTCCGCGCTGCGGAGTGCCTTGCTGCGCTTCACTTCTGCTCCTGGTGATTCATTCAGGTGTGGAGTTCGTGGTGCGGGCCGCGCATGGCCCTTCCACTTGGCGCGCCCGAACGGGCCCGCCGGGCGGGACTCAGCCCTCGACCGTGATGCCCATGGAACGGGCGGTGCCGGCGATGATCTTCTCGGCGGCGTCCAGGTCGTTGGCGTTCAGGTCGGGCATCTTGGTCGTGGCGATGTCACGCACCTGGTCGCGGGTGAGCTTGGCGACCTTCTTGACGTGGGGCTCGCCCGATCCCTTGTCCACACCGGCGGCCTTGAGGATCAGCTTCGCGGCCGGCGGAGTCTTGGTGATGAAGGTGAAGGAGCGGTCCTCGTAGACCGTGATCTCCACCGGCACGACCATGCCACGCTGCGACTCGGTCGCGGCGTTGTAGGCCTTGCAGAACTCCATGATGTTGACGCCGTGCTGGCCCAGCGCGGGGCCGACCGGCGGCGCCGGGTTGGCCGCGCCGGCCGAGATCTGGAGCTTGATGAGCCCCGTGACCTTCTTCTTCTTGGGAGGCATGTGCTCTCTCCGGGTCCTAGTGAGAGTGTTCCGGCCCAGTCATCCGGTCATCCGGATGCGGGCATACCGCGCAACGATAACGGGTATAGCTGCACGGCCAAAAACCGAGCAGGTCAGACCCTCTCCCGCGAGCGGGGAACAACCCCCGGCGAGAGCCTGTCTGACCTGGTCGGAAATGGCTTTACGAGCGCGCGGAACCGCGCGTCAGTTCTTCTGGATCTGGTCGAAGCTCAGCTCGACCGGAGTCTCGCGGCCGAAGATCTCGACGAGGCCCTTGACCTTCTTCGAGTCGGCGTTGATCTCGTTGATCGTCGCCTGGAGCGTCGCGAACGGGCCGTCGGTGACGGTGACCGAGTCGCCGACCTCGAAGTCCAGCACCTGGACCTCGACCTTGCGGGACGGAACCGGCTTGCCCTCGGCCTCGGCCGCCTCGCGCGCGGCCTTCTCCTCGGCCTCGGGGGCGAGCATCTTGACGATCTCGTCCAGCGTCAGCGGGTACGGGTCGTAGGCGTTGCCGACGAAGCCGGTGACGCCCGGCGTGTTCCGTACGACACCCCAGGACTCGTTCGTGAGGTCCATCCGCACCAGGACGTAGCCCGGGAGCTTGTTCTGGCGGACGTTCTTGCGCTCGCCGTTCTTGATCTGGACGATCTCTTCCTCGGGCACCTCGGCCGAGTAGATGAAGTCCTCGACGTTGAGCGAGACCGCGCGCTGTTCCAGGTTGGCCTTCACGCGCTTCTCGTAGCCCGCGTACGTGTGGATGACGTACCACTCGCCGGGCAGGGTGCGCAGCTCCTCGCGGAGCGCGGCGACCGGGTCGGCGGCGGGAGCGGGCTCCTCGACGAGCTCGATGTCGTCGCCGTCCTCGGAGTCAGCCTCGGCCTCCGCGTCCTCGGCCTCTTCGGCGTCGGTCGCGGCGTCAAGCTCCGCTTCGGCTTCGGCTTCGGCTTCGGCTTCGGCTTCGGCTTCGGCTTCGGCGGGAGCGGACTCCGCGTCGTCGTCCGCGTCCACGTCCGCTTCCTCGACGTGCAGCGCCGACTCCTCGGCCGGCTCGCCGGCCTCGGCGTCAGCGGCTTCGGCCTGGTCTGGCTCGACAGCGTCCGCCGCCTCGACGATGTCGGTCTCGTCCTCACGGGACTCGACCGCCTCGTTGGCGTCGTTCAGGTTCGGGTCAGACACGTTGGCTGCTTCTTCCTGGCTTCACGATGGGTGGAACATGCGGAAAGGGACGCCTGTGGGCGCCCTCCGCCTCCGCGGCTTTAGCCGAAGACGTACTTGACTACTCTCTGGAAGCCGTAGTCCATCACGGTCACCAGACCGATCATGACGACGACGAAGACGATCACAACAGTCGTGTAGGTCGTCAGCTGGTTGCGAGTCGGCCAGACGACCTTGCGCAGCTCCGCGACGATCTGACGGTAGAAGAGCGCGAGACGGCCCAGAGGGCCCTTCTTGCCGCGCTTGCCACCCTTGCGGGTCTTCTTGCTCGACTCTGCGGACTCGTCATCGTCAGCATCAGGCTTGTCGATGGAGCCCACGGCGTCCGTCACGCTCTCTCACCTGATTCCGGGTCGTGGCCGTGCCGCGCCCGGTGGAGCCGCACGGCAGTGCTTTTGAAGTACGTACATGCGCACACATCCTGGCGAAGGATGTGTGTAGCAGGGCCGGAGGGACTTGAACCCCCAACCGCTGGTTTTGGAGACCAGTGCTCTACCAATTGAGCTACGACCCTTTGCGTTTTCCCCAACCTACCGCATCCGACCGGGAGCACGGTGTGTGCGGATCGGCGGTGGCGGGTGAGGGCCAACGACCAGTGAGTGTACGTGCTCAGGGGCCATGCGTCGAACAGGTAACACGGGACCGGCTCTTGTCCGAACCTGTCCACTCTCTGTCCGCGGGCTGTCCAGTCGGCGAAACCCCTGTGCCCGGGTCTCGGGGGTTCTGGGACCATGGCCCGCATGAGCGCTGCAATTCCTCCGACCGAGCGCCGGGTCTCCGCCCGAGTCGGCGCAATCTCCGAGTCCGCCACCCTTGCCGTCGACGCCAAGGCCAAGGCCCTCAAGGCCGCCGGCCGGCCGGTGATCGGCTTCGGTGCGGGCGAGCCCGACTTCCCGACGCCCGGCTATATCGTCGAGGCCGCGAGTGAGGCCTGCCACAACCCGAAGTACCACCGCTACACCCCGGCCGGCGGGCTTCCCGAGCTGAAGGCCGCCATCGTCGCGAAGACGCTGCGTGACTCCGGCTACGAGATCGACCCCGCCCAGGTCCTGGTGACCAACGGCGGCAAGCAGGCGATCTACGAGGCTTTCGCCGCGATCCTCGACCCGGGCGACGAGGTCATCGTCCCGGCGCCGTACTGGACGACGTACCCCGAGTCGATCCGGCTGGCGGGCGGTGTCCCGGTGGAGGTCGTGGCCGACGAGACCACCGGCTACCGGGTCACCCTCGAACAGCTGGAGGCGGCGCGCACGGAGCGGACGAAGGTCGTGCTCTTCGTCTCGCCCTCCAACCCGACGGGCGCCGTCTACAGCCGCGAGGACACCGAGGCCATCGGCCGCTGGGCCGTCGAGCACGGTCTGTGGGTGCTGACGGACGAGATCTACGAGCACCTCGTGTACGGGGACGCCGAGTTCACCTCGCTGCCCGCGGTCGTGCCGGAGCTGCGCGACAAGTGCGTCGTGGTCAACGGTGTCGCCAAGACATACGCGATGACCGGCTGGCGGGTGGGCTGGGTCGTCGGCCCCAAGGACGTGGTGAAGGCCGCGACGAACCTCCAGTCGCACGCGACGTCGAACGTGGCCAACGTGTCGCAGGCCGCCGCGCTCGCCGCCCTCACCGGCGACCTGGACGCGGTGGACGAGATGCGGATCGCCTTCGACCGGCGCCGGGGCACCATCGTCCGGATGCTCAACGAGATCGACGGCGTCATCTGCCCGGAGCCCGAGGGTGCCTTCTACGTGTACCCGTCGGTGAAGGCGCTGCTCGGCAAGGAGATTCGCGGCAAGCGCCCGGCGACCTCGGTCGACCTCGCCACGCTGATCCTCGAAGAGGCCGAGGTCGCGGTCGTACCGGGTGAGGCCTTCGGCACACCGGGATATCTGCGGCTGTCGTACGCGCTGGGCGACGAGGACCTGGCCGAGGGTGTGGCGCGGCTGCAGAAGCTGCTGGCCGAGGCCAGCGACTGAGCGTCGTCCGACGAGATCACGGGTCCCCGGTGCCGTCCGGGGGCCCGTTCTGCTGTGCGGGCTTCGGTACGGGCATTGGTACGGGCTTCCTTGCGGCCTTTTCGTACAGGATCGCGTTCGGGCTTTCGTTCGGGCAACGACCCGAAGGTGGAAAGGGACTCCCGGAGTCCGCGCGAGTACGGCAAGATCCATGGATGGAGAACGTTTCCGGCCCCCCGCATGACGACCGCGCCACCCGCGACATCCGTCTGTTGCCCAAGGCCCATCTGCATCTGCACTTCACCGGCTCGATGCGGCCCACGACCCTGCTGGAGCTGGCCGACAAGTACGGCGTCCATCTCCCCGACGCGCTCACCGGCGGTGAGCCGCCCGAGCTGCGGGCGACCGACGAGCGGGGCTGGTTCCGCTTCCAGCGGCTCTACGACATCGCGCGGTCGTGTCTGCGCTCCCCCGAGGACATCCAGCGGCTGGTGCGCGAGGCCGCCGAGGAGGACGTCCGGGACGGTTCGCAGTGGCTGGAGATCCAGGTCGACCCCACCTCGTACGCCCCGCTGCTCGGCGGACTGATCCCGGCGCTGGAGATCATCCTGGACGCCGTGGACGCGGCGGCCAGGGACACCGGGCTCGGGATGCGCGTCGTGGTCGCCGCGAACCGGATGAAGCACCCGCTGGACGCCCGCACGCTGGCCCGGCTGGCCGTGCGGTACGCGGACCGGGGTGTCGTCGGCTTCGGTCTGTCGAACGACGAACGCCGGGGAATGGCACGGGACTTCGACCGGGCCTTCGCCATCGCGCGGGAGGGCGGGCTGCTCGCGGCGCCGCACGGCGGTGAGTTGAGCGGGCCGTCGTCGGTACGGGACTGCCTGGACGATCTGCGCGCGACCCGGGTCGGGCACGGCGTACGGGCGGCCGAGGATCCGCGGCTGCTGCGGAAACTGGCCGAGCGCGGGGTGACCTGTGAGGTGTGCCCGGCGTCGAACGTGGCGCTGGGCGTCTACGAGAAGCCCGCCGACGTACCTCTGCGGACGCTGTTCGACGCCGGGGTGCCGATGGCGCTGGGCGCCGACGACCCGCTGCTCTTCGGCTCGCGGCTGGCCGCGCAGTACGAACTCGTACGCAAGCACCACGGGTTCACGGACGTCGAGCTGGCCGAGCTGGCGCGTCAGTCGGTACGGGGCTCGGCGGCGCCGGCCGGGGCGCGGGACAAGATGCTGGCCGGGATCGACGGCTGGCTGAAGGACTGACCGGCCGTGGACGGGGGCGGGGGCGGGACTGTCAGGGGTTGAGGCCGGACAGGACCGTCCGCACCAGCGCCGGGGCGAAGTCCGCCAGTGGGGTGACCTGTTCGCCGTCCGGGAATGCCTTCAGGAAGGCCCGCTGCAGGCACGCGCCGAGCAGCAGCGAGGCCACGGCGTCGACGTCGGCGTCGGCCCGTACGCGGCCCGCCTCGCGTTCGGCGCGCAGGTAGTCGGCGAGCGCGCGCAGCGGCCGGTGCGGGCCCGCGCCCAGGGCGTGGACGCCCTCGGCGTGGCGGCGCAGCAGCGCCGGTTCGGCGAAGAGCGAGGCGCCGATCGGGAAGGTCGCCTCGTAGAAGAGGGCCGCCTGGCTGACGACCTCGGTGAGATTCTCCTCGACGCTCCGGCCGGCGGCGGCGTCGAAGGGCCCTTCCGCGAGGTCGGCGAGCAGCGGGCCGAGGCGGGGCAGCCGTTCCTCCAGTACGCGCAGGAAGAGTTCCTCCTTGCCGGAGAAGTACTTGTAGAGGGCGGCCTCCGAGCAGCCGGCGCCGCGGGCGATCTCCTTGGTGGTGGCGCGCGCCAGCCCGATGGTGCCCATCAGCTCGGCGGCGGCGTCCAGAATGCGGGCCCGCGCGGGTTTCATCGATGCGCTCCGATCGCCATGACGAGGCTTGACGTGGGGTGGGGGGATACTCACCATAGAGGTGAGTGAATACTCACCCACCATAGAACGGAAGAGGCGAGGACGATGAAGCTCACCGTGTTCGGGGCGACAGGCGGCGTCGGCCGGGAGATCGTGCGGCAGGCCCTGACGGCGGGCCATCACGTCACGGCGGTGGTGCGCGACCCGGCGCGGCTGGAGGTCACCGGGGACCGCCTCGACGTGTTCACCGCGACGGCGTTCGACGACCCGGAGTCGCTGCGGCCCGCCGTGGCGGGGCGGGACGCGGTGCTGTCGGGCATCGGTCCGCGCGGGCGCAAGGACGCGGGGCTCGCGGCGCCGGTGACCCGCTCGATCCTGCGGGCGATGGACGCGGAGGGGGTGCGCCGGCTGGTGGTGGTGAGCGCGGCCCCGGTCGGCACCGTGCCGCCGGGTGAACCCCTGCTGGGCAGGCTGGCCATGGGCGTGGTCAAGATCGTGCTCAAGCCCGTCTACACCGACCTGGCCCGCATGGAGGAGGAGTTGACCCGGAGCGCCACAGACTGGACCTCCGCCCGGCCCCCGCAGCTCGTGAACACCCCGGTGACGGGCGTCTACCGCGCGGTGGTGGGCGCGAACCCCCGGGGCGGCAGCAAGATAGGCCGCCCGGACCTGGCCCACGCCATGCTGGCGATGCTCGACGACCCGGCGACGGTGAGGCAGCCGGTGGGAGTCGCGTACTAGTTCGTGTCCGGCGGATCTTCGGGGCCCGGGACGCCTGGGTGCGGCACCCTGTCCCCGTCGTCGGAGTCGGCCACGTATGGCCGGGCCGTCCACAACGCCGGTCCTCCGCCTTGCGACGCACCCGCGCCGACGAGACACCAGCCGCTCCCGGGCGGGCCCGGGCCGATCCCCGAAGATCCGCCGGACAGGACCCGGGCGGCGTCCGGAAGGAGCGCCGGGGTGAGGGGAAAGCTCATGTGCCGAGGCGCGCGAGCCGGGCAGGGCCGGCGAGGACTCCCCAGGGCGGAGGCGCACGCCGGGGCCCGTGGCTCAGAGGCTTACGCCGACCGTCACCGGCTCGTTGACCAGGGTGATTCCGAACGCCTCGTGCACCCCGGCGACGACCTCCCGCGCGAGCGCCAGCAGGTCCTCGGTGGTGGCGTCGCCGCGGTTGGTCAGGGCCAGCGTGTGCTTCGTGGAGATGCGGGCCGGGCCCGTGCCGTACCCCTTCGTGAAGCCCGCGCGGTCGATCAGCCACGCCGCCGAGGTCTTCGTGCGGCCCTCCCCCGCCGGGAACGCGGGCGGTGCGACATCCGCGCCCAGCCGCTCCGCCGCACGGGCGAGGAAGGCCGCGAAGTCGGCGTCGTCGAGGATCGGGTTGGTGAAGAAGGAGCCGGCCGACCAGGTGTCGTGGTCCGCCGGGTCGAGCACCATGCCCTTGCCCGCGCGCAGTTCGAGTACGGCCCGGCGCGCGGTGGCCGCCGGGACCCGGTCGCCGGGTTCGACGCCGAGGGCGCGGGCCGTCTCCGCGTACTTGAGCGGGGCCGAGAGCCCGCCCGCGTCCTCCAGCGCGAACCGGACGCGCAGGACGACATGGCGCTCGGGGTGCTCCTTGAAGCGGCTGTGGCGGTACGAGAAGCGGCAGTCGGCATTCGTGAGGGTCAGCGTCTCGCCGGTGACCCGGTCGTAGGCGACGACCTCGGTGATGGTGCTGGACACCTCCTGGCCGTACGCGCCCACGTTCTGGATCGGCGTGGCACCGGCCGAGCCGGGGATGCCGGCCAGGCACTCGATGCCCGCCAGGCCCGCCTCGACGGTACGGGCGACGGCGTCGGTCCAGGTCTCGCCGGCGGCCAGTTCCAGCGCCGTACCCGCGAGGTCGAAGCCGCGTGTGGCGATCCGCAGGGCGGTGCCCTCGAAGCCCTTGTCGCCGATGACCAGGTTGCTGCCGCCGCCGATGATCAGCAGCGGCGTGCCCGCGTCGTCCGCCTCGCGCACGGCCGCGACGACCTCGGCGTCGGTGGTCGCGGTGATCAGCCGGGTGGCGGGGCCGCCGAGGCGGAAGGTGGTCAGGGGGGCGAGGGGGGCGTCGTGGAGTTCCTGCACGGCACAAGACTACGGTCCGGTCCGGGGACAAGGAGTCCCCGGCCGGACCGCGTGACGCGAGAGGACGGTCAGACGCCCGCCGTCTCGCCCGCCGTCTCGCGCGCCTCCTCGGCCGCCGACTCCCGTACGACCGTGGACTTCCGCAGCGCCCGGCGACCCGGCATCGCCAGGGCGGCCAAGGCAGCAAGCGCCACGACGCCCGAGCCGATCCACAGCGCCGGGACCGTGCCGTCGACGAAGATCTGCGGCGTCTCGTAACCGCCCTGCGCCGAGAACACCGCCCCGAGTATCGCGACACCGAGCGCTCCGCCGACCTCGCGGAGCGCGTTGTTGGCGCCGGACGCGATGCCCTGCTCGGCGGGCCGGACGCTGGACATGACCAGGCTGGCGGCCGGGGCGAAGTACAGCGCCATACCGAGCCCGCTGACGATCAGGGCCGGCAACTGCGCCGCGTACGACACGCCGGGCTCGATGGTCATGGCGAACAGGGCGAGTCCCAGGGCCTGGAGGGCGAGGCCCGCGGTGACGACGGGCCGGCCGCCGATGCGGTCGGAGAGGATCCCGGCGAGCGGCGCGACGAGCAGCGGCATCGCGGTCCACGGGAGCATCCGCAGGCCGGCCTCGGTGGGCGAGTATCCGGCGACGCCCTGCATGAACTGGCTGAGCAGGAAGATCGAGCCGAACATGCCCAGGAACATCAGCAGGCTCGCGGCGTTGATCCCGGCGAAGGTGCGGTCCTTGAACAGCCGCATCGGCAGCATCGCGTCGGGCCTGCGGATGCCGTGGTGCACGAAGCCGCCGATCAGGAGTGTGCCGACGATCAGTCCGGTGAGGACGAGCGGGCTGGTCCAGCCCTCGGCGTTGGCGTTGACCAGGGCGTAGACGATGCCGAAGAGGCCGCCGCTGATGAGCAGGGTGCCGGGGACGTCGATACGGGCGTCGGGGGCGTACGACTCCTTGAGCCGTGTCCTGGCCAGCGGCAGCAGCACGAGGCCGACCGGGACGTTCAGCCAGAAGATCCACTCCCAGGAGATGTGCTCGGTGAGGCTGCCGCCGACGAGCGGACCGGCGGCGACGGCGATGCCGGTGACGGCGCTGAAGATGCCGAGGGCGGCGCCGCGTTTCGCGACCGGGACCGCCGCGGTGAGCAGGGTCAGGGCCAGCGGCATCATGATCGCGGCGCCGACGCCCTGGACGGCGCGGGCGGCGATCAGGCTGTTGATGCCGGGCGCGAGGGCGGCGGCGGCCGAGGCCGCGGTGAAGATCGAGAGACCGCTGACGAAGAGCCTGCGACGGCCGAACCGGTCGCCGAGAGCCGCGCCGAACATGAGCAGCACCGCGAAGGTGAGCGTGTAGGCGTTGACCGTCCACTCCAGGTCGGCGAGCTTGCCGCCGAGGTCCTCGCGGATGGAGGGCAGGGCGGTGGTGACGACGAGGTTGTCGAGGGCGGCCATGAAGCCCGCGGCGCCGGTGATGATGAGGGCCCAGGTGGCGTTCGCGCCGCCGCGGGCTGCTGCTGGCTGGTTCATCGTTCTCCCCGATCTGGTTAGTTATTGATGACTAACTTTTATGGACATGACGAGAGTGGGCGATCCCGCCGCCCACTTCGGATCAACCGCCCGAACCGTCGGGACCGCCTGAACTGTCGGGACCGCCCGAGCCGTCAGAGCCGGACGAACCGTCAGGGACGCACGAACCGTCCGAACCGCCTGGCGGGCGCGCGGAGTCGTAGAAGCCGCCCCAGACGCGATGGCCGGCCGGAAACCCCATCGCGACCAGTGTGTTGATCAGCATTCCGTACGCCAGGAAGTTCGTCGTCTCCTCCGGGTCCGCGCCGAGCGCCAGGTGCGAGGTGTCCCAGAGCGCCTCCCACGTGGCCCGTACGGAACGGCCGAACTCGTGGTCCCCCGCCGCCTCGGCCGCCGCGACCGCGACGTACGTCTGCATCTGCATCATCAGCTTCGCCGGGTCGTCGGCGATGAGCTGTTGGTAGGCGGAGGCCATGGCGTGGACGGCCTCCTCGGGCCCCACGCCCTCGGACGCCTTCTCGAAGATGCGCCGGGTGTCGCCGAGGCAACGCTCCGCCGCCGCGAGGAAGATGGCCTGCTTGTTCGCGAAGAGCCGGAAGAGGTACGGCTGCGAGACGCCCACGCGACGGGCGATCGCCTCGGTGGAGGTGCCGTGGTATCCGGTGCGGGCGAATTCGGTGATCGCCGCGCGGATGACGCTCTCGCGTCGCTCTTCTGCGCTCATCCTGACCATGAGGAGTAAGTTATTGACCAATCACTAACCTGTCAAGCCCGGCCGCCCCACAAGCCCACAACCCCGGAGCCGCGCCCCCGGCACCCCCGCCCCCCGGCGCCCCGCTCCCGAGCACGACGATGCCGGGCGGCCCCTCGCGCGGGGC
>NZ_JBHUZM010000180.1:0-13422 GCF_042667665.1 Streptomyces sp. NPDC057307
GCCGTCGGCCGGGCCGCCGCGCCCGGATAACCCGTTCGGCCGCCGCGCGGCCGCATCGCCCCCGATGAGAGCGGCCCCGGCGCCCGCCGCCCGCATGATGGGGCGGTGATCAGTGTCCTGTTCGCCGTGCTGACCGCCCTCAGCAACGGCTCCGCCTCCGTGCTCCAGCGGCGCGCCGCTTCCACGGCGCCCGACTCCGAATCCCTCAGCCTGGCGCTGATCGGGCATCTGCTCCGGCAACGCGTCTGGCTCGCCGGTATCGCGCTGGTGATCGTGGCCGCCGTCTGCCAGGCGGTGGCGCTCGCGACCGGGCCCATCGCCGTCGTACAGCCGATCTTCGTCATCGAGCTGCCCATGACGCTGCTGATCGCGAGTTATGTCTTCCGCTCCAGTCTGCCGCGCACCGCCTGGTACGGCGTGGCCGCGGTGACCCTCGGTCTGGCGGTGGGCCTCGGTTCGGCCGCGCCGACCGGCGGCAGTGAGACCGTGGCCGGTCTCTCCTGGGTCCCGGCGCTGATCATCACCGGGATCTTCGAGGCGCTGGTGATCGCCGCCGCGCGCCGGACCCGGAAGAACACACGTGCCGCGCTGCTGGGCCTCGCGGCCGCCTGCGCGTACGCCCTGACCGCCGCGCTTCTCAAGGACGCCGTGGCCAAGCTCGACGAAGGGGCGGGGCTCGCCACGTTCTTCGCCTCCTGGCAGCTGTACGCCACCGCCGTCGCCGGAATCGGCGCGCTGTTCCTCCTGCAGAACGCCCTGCAGGCCGGCTCCCTGGTCGCGTCGCAGCCGATGCTGACGCTCGGTGACGCGCTGATCAGCATCACCTACGGGGTGACGCTGTTCGGCGAGAGCGTACGCACCGGCTGGTGGCTCCTCCCCGAACTCCTCGCGGTCGCCCTGATCACGGCGGGCTGCCTCGAACTGGCCCGCTCCCCCCTGGCGGGCGGCACCTCCCCACCCGAACCGCGCGCCCGCTGACAGGGGGCGCGGCTACGAGTCGAGTGTGCGACGGCAGGGGCGACGAGTCCGTCACTTGGACTCCTCGCGGGCCCGCAGCAGCTTGGTGATCTGTCTGACGAGTTCGTCGTCGCTGGTCACCGTCTTGTCGGGGACCAGGGCACCGAGGCGCTCGGCGGTCCGGAAGTCGTACGCCCGCTCACGCTCCGTACCGGGAACGCTGTCGTACTCCTCCTTGGCGCGGAAGCCGACGGTCAGCTCGACCGCCTTGGCGATGAGCCAGGTGAGAACGAAGGAGAACGCGATCACGGCGAGAATGGCCACGACCTGCTTGCCGAGCAGACCCCAGCCGCCTCCGTAGAAAAGGCCCTTGTGGCCGCTGATCCGCGCGGTGGCGAAGAGGCCGACCATGATCAGCCCGATCAGACCGCCGACGCCGTGCACACCCACCACGTCGAGGGTGTCGTCCACGTTGAAGCGGAACTTCAGTGTGATGGCGAAGGCGCAGACCGCGCCGGTGACGAGGCCGGTGACGACCGCGCCGAGCGTGTTGATCTCGCCGCAGGCGGGGGTGATGGCGACCATACCCGCGACGGCCGAGGAGACGACCCCGACGGTGGTGACCTTCCCGGTACGCCACTTCTCCACCAGCGGCCAGGTGACCATGGCACCGGCCGCGCCGAGTTGCGTGTTGAGGAACGCCGCCGCCGCGGTCCCCTGATCGGTCAGCGCCGAACCGGAGTTGAAGCCGAACCAGCCGAACCAGAGCAGTCCGACACCGAGCACGACGAGTGGAATGTTGTTGGGCCGCTCCTCGCGCCGGGCGAAGTCGCGCGGGGCCCGTAGCACCAGGGCCACGGCGAGCCCCGCCACTCCGGAGTTGAGTTCCACCGGCAGACCGCCGGCGAAGTCGAGCGCGCCGAGGTGTTTGACGATCCAGCCGTCCGGGTCGAACACCCAGTGCGCGATCGGGATGTAGACGATGAGCAGCCACAGCACGACGAAGACGAGCCAGCCCTTCATCGTGGCGCGGTCGGCGATCGAGCCGCTGATCAGCGCGACCGTGATGATGGCGAAGCCCATCTGGAAGGTGCTGTAGATGTACGTGGGGATATGACCGGTCAGTGTGTTCAGCTCGATGCCGCGCATGAACGCGTGGTCGAAATTGCCGATGAGCCCGGCACCGCCGACGTCGGGGCCGAACGCGAGCGTGTAGCCGATCACCCACCAGACGAGCGTGCCGAAAGCGAGCGCGGCGAAGCTCATCTTGATCATCATCAGGATGTGCTGGGTGCGCACCATGCCGCCGTAGAAGAACGCCAGTCCCGGCGTCATCAGCAGCACCATGGCGGTGGAGGCGAGCAGCCAGGCGGTGTCGCCGGAGTCGTACGCGGGTGGCATGGGCGCGGGAGCGATGTGCATCGGCGGAAACCTCGTGGTCGGTGTGCGGGGGTACCGGGGTGTGGGGATGCCGGGCTGTGGGGAGTCGGGGCTCGGCGGTGACGCGACAGCCTCGCGGTCACGTCTTGCGGTCACGTCTTGCGGTCACGTCTTGCGCAGGTCGGGGGCCGGGTGGCCGGTGAGCAGTCGGCGTACGGACTGCCAGGCGGCGGTGTGCGCGGCGGCGACGCGCACGGGGCTGTCGTCCAGGAGCCGGAGCCAGGCACCGCAGTCGCGGGGCAGCACGCTGACCCCGTACCGGACGCCGAGCCCGGCCAGTGCCTCGTGCAGGGTGTCGGCGATGCCGGTGGCGGGGGCGCGGTCGGAGACGACGAAGAGTGAGGCGACATGGTCGTGCCCGGCGAACACGCCGGGGCCGACGACACCGCCGCCGGACGGGCCGGTGTCCGGGGCCAGGCGCAGGGTGTCGATGGCCAGGAGGGTGCCGTCGGGCCGGCTGATGTGCAGATCGGTGGCGAGGACCCGGTAGTCGTGACGCTCGCCGCGGGCGAGCCGTCCCGCGGTCAGGGTGTCGCCGATGACGACACTGGCGCCGGGGGCGACGGTGACCTCGGTGCGCTGGTAGAACCGCGAGTCCTTGAACGGGATCAGCGGGTCCGGCAGATACTCCACGTACGCGCCCGGGTCCACCGTCAGATGCACGCGCTGGCTCGCGTAGTCGTGTTCCATCCGGAAGACCTTGGTGGCCGCCTGGGTGGTGAGATGCACCTGGGTGTCCGGCCCGCAGCGGAAGTCCATCCGGTAGCGGTCGGCCTGGGCGATGCCGCCGCCCGTCGCCATCAGATAGACGTAGCTCATGCCGGGCAGTTCGGGGTCGATCCACAGCGGACGCATGATCTGCAACGGCGTCTTCTGGTAGCGCTCCACGAGTTCGGTACGCCCGCCCCGTACGGCGAAGGCCAGATCGAGGATGCCGACCTTGGCCGGTGAGCCGGGCGCGAGCGTGTCCGGTACGGAGGCCAGGGCGGCCACCTCCGGGGGCAGGCGGACCGCGGAGTAGTGGCCGATGGCGAGCCGGTCGGGCCGGGGCGGGGCTGACGGCATGTCAGATCAGCGCCTTGCGGCGCGATTCGAGATACTCCGCGATGTCCTCGATGCCCACGCCGGTGAGACAGTCGGTCAGCACGACGGGACGGTTCTCGCGCACCCGGTGGGCGTCGGACTCCATGACGTCGATGTCGGTGCGCACATACTTCGCGATGTCGATCTTGTTGATGACGAGCAGATCGGACTCGGTGATGCCGGGGCCTCGTTTGCGTGGCATCTTCTCGCCCTCGGCGGTGTCCAGGACGAAGAGGAACAGGTCGACCAGGGCGGGGCTGAAGGTGAGCGTGAGGTTGTCGCCGCCGGACTCGTAGAGCAGCGTGTCGGTGTCGGGGAAGCGCTCCAGCATCTCGGCACCGGCCGCGAGATTCATCGTGGGGTCGTCGCGTACGGCGGTGTGCGGGCAGGCGCCCGTCTCGACGCCGACGACACGCTCCGGTTCGAGAACTCCGGCGAGTGTGCGGCGGATGTGCTGGGCGTCCTCCTGCGTGTAGATGTCATTGGTGATGACGGAGGGGCGGTGGCCACGCTCGATCAGCACCGGTACGAGTGCCTCGATGAGGGCGGTCTTGCCGGATCCGACCGGTCCGCCGACGCCGACCCGCAGTACGTTGTCGTCCATGGTGCTCCCTGCTTCGTAGGGTTCAGCTGGCGAACAGCCGCGCCTCCGCGCGTTCATGACGGCCCGACATGACGTCCGAGGCGAAGACGGTGGCACCGACATCGGCGAGTTCACGCCGCAGCGCGGCGTCGACGGCCGCCTCGATGACGGGGGCCGCGCCGCGCAGCAGTGTCTGTGCCCGTCGGTGGTCGGTCAGCCGCAGTCGCAGGGCCGCGCCCGCGAAGCTCACACAGAAGGCGAAGAGGTCCGAGGCGACGGCCTGGCGGACCGGCACACCTGTCGCCGCGTAGATGACGCCCGCGGCCACCGCCTGGGTACCGGGGGTCTCGCCACGTACGACGCGCTCGAAGTGGTCACCGATCTCCGGCCGGTCGAACACCTCCCGGGCGAGATCGAGGAGTTGGCGACCGGTGCGGGTGGCCGCCTGGCGCATCTCCCGGCCGAGTTTGGTGGCGAACAGATGCTCGTCGATGCCGACGACGGCCGCCGGGTCGCCCGCCAGGGTCGCCCGGTGCGCGAGGGCGAGCGCGGTGGCGTCGGCCGGTCCGACGCCGTGCAGCAGCAGGTCTTCGAGCAGCAGCGGCAGGGTGGCCGAGTCGACCGCCTTGGCGTGGGCGAAGCCCTCCAGGCTGTGCGACAGGGTGTAGAAGCCGCTCGGGAACGCCGAGTCGGTCAGCTGAAGGCTGATCAGAAGCGGTCCGAGCGCCGCTCCTGGGCCGGCGGCGGCCGTCGTCGGGGCGAGGTCGGGCGGGCCGGCTTCCGCCGGGGTGCCGTTCTCGTCGCGGTACATCGCCTAGACCAGGAAGAAGAGGTGGTTGAGGGGCAGTTCATCGGCCGGGTCGATGGTGGCGACCTTGCCGTTGAGCGTGACCTTGAACGTCTCCGGGTCGACCTCGATGTCCGGCAGGGCGTTGTTGCGGACCATGTTGTGCTTGCCGATGGTGCGGGTGCGGCTGACCGGCAACACCATGCGTTCCAGGCCCAGTTCGGCCGGGACCCCGGCGGCGATCCCGGCCTGGGACATGAAGGTGGCGTGGGTCGCCTGCAACGCCTTGCCGTACTGCCCGAACATCGGCCGGTAGATGACCGGCTGCGTCGTCGGCAGCGAGGCGTTGGGGTCGCCCATCCGCGCCCACGAGATGATGCCGCCCTTGATCACCATCTTCGGCTTGGCTCCGAAGGAGTGGATGGGCCAGAGGACGATGTCGGCGAGCTTGCCCTTCTCGATCGAGCCCACGTGATCCGAGATGCCGGTGGCGATGGCCGGGTTGATGGTGACCTTCGCGAGGTAGCGCAGCACCCGCTGGTTGTCGTTGCGCGCGGAGTCGCCCTCCAGCGTGCCGAGCTTGTCCTTGCAGTGGTGGGCGGTCTGGAAGGCGCGGGTGACGGTCTCCCCCACCCGGCCCATGGCCTGCGAGTCGGAGGAGAACATGCTGATCACGCCGAGGTCGTGCAGCACCGACTCGGCGGCGATCGTCTCGGCGCGGACACGGCTGTCGGCGAAGGAGACGTCCTCGGGGATGTCATGGCTGAGGTGGTGACAGACCATGACCATGTCGAGCAGTTCGTCCACCGAGTTCTTCGTGTACGGCAGGGTCGGGTTGGTGGACGACGGCAGTACGTTCGGCTCGCCCGCCACCCGCATGATGTCCGGTGCGTGACCGCCACCGGCGCCCTCGCTGTGGAAGGTGTGGATGGTGCGGCCGTCGATGGCCGAGCGGGTGTCCTCGAAGAAGCCGCTCTCGTTGAGGCTGTCGGTGTGGATGGCCACCTGGATGTCGTACCGGTCCGCGACGTTCAACGCGTTGTCGATCACGGCGGGGGTCGCGCCCCAGTCCTCGTGGACCTTCAAGGCACAGGCCCCGGCCTCGATCTGCTCGTCGAGCGCTTCGGGGAGGCTCCCGTTGCCCTTGCCCATGATGCCCAGATTGACCGGGAATGCCTCGGCCGCCTGGAGGAAGCGGGCGATGTTGTACGGGCCGGGTGTGCAGGTGGTCCCGTTCGTACCGTCGGACGGGCCGGTGCCACCGCCGATGAGGGTGGTGATGCCGTTGGTGAGTGCCTGCTCGGCCTGCTGCGGCGAGATCAGATGGACGTGACTGTCGATGGCGCCGGCTGTGGCGATGAGGTGTTCACCGGCGATGGCCTCCGTACCGGGCCCGATGACCAGGTCGGGGTGCACGTTGTTCTGCGTCTGCGGGTTGCCGGATTTGCCGATGCCGGCGATGAAACCGTCCTTGATGCCGATGTCGCACTTGACGACACCCACGACAGGGTCGATGACCACGACGTTGGTGATGACGGTGTCGAGTGCGCCCTGGCCGCTCGTGGCCTGCGGGTCGGAGGCCATGCCGTCGCGCATGGTCTTGCCGCCGCCATAGAGGACCTCGTCCCCGTACTGGCCCTCGCTGAAGTCCTTCTCGACCTCGACCACGAGGTTGGTGTCGGCGAGATGGAAACGGTCGCCGACCGTCGGGCCGAACATGTCGGTGTACTGCTTGCGCGGCAGGATGGGCATCAGCGCGGACCCTTCTTCGCCTTGGCGGTCTTGGTGGTCCTGGCGGTCTTGGCCGTCTTGGCCGTCTTGGCGGCCGTGGGGCTTTTGGCGACCGCGGGGCTCTTGGTGCTCTTGGTGCTCTTGGGGCGTTCCGCCGGTACGCCGGAGTCGTCGTCCGCACTGTTCTGAGCGCCTTGGAAGCCCTGCTCGATCGCCTTGCGGACGGCTTCGACCCTGGCGGGGTGGGAGGCGAGGCTGCCGTTGAGCAGTCCGCTGAAGCCGACGAGTCGGCCGGTTCCGGCGTACGCGCACAGCTCCACCTCGCGCGTACCGCCGGGCTCGATACGTACCGATGTGCCGGCGGGAATGTTGAGGTGCATGCCGAGCGCCTGCCGACGGTCGAACGACAGCGCCGAGTTGACCTCGAAGAAGTGGTAGTGCGAGCCGACCTGAACCGCGCGGTCGCCGGTGTTGCTCACGGTGAGCCTGACCGTGCGGCGACCGGCGTTGATCTCGACGGGTTCCTTGCCGTAGAGGTACTTCTGATGGAACGTCATGCGGTACTCCTGACGACTTGGCCCGCACCGTGCGTAGGTGTTGACGCTTGCGTTTGTGTTTGCGTTTGTGGGTGCTGACGCGGGTGCGAGTGTCCGTGGTCGTGGTCATGCCCCTCGCCCGGTGGGTGGGTGTGGGAGTGGCCGTGGTTGTCGGCTGCGGTCAGTCCGGCGGCGATGCCGTCGTCGCCGTGTTCGTCCCGGCGCCGCCGGGCGTCGGCCGCACGCTCGGCGAGCACCCGGGCCAGCGCGGCGGGCGGAATCGACGGGCCCGCGCCCTCCACCCGCGTACCGGGTACGTCGGGCAGGTCCGGCCGCGCGAACGCCGCCGGGAGCAGCACCACGTGCGACGCGCCGAGCAGCCCACAGCGCCGGACCCCCTCGGCGAGGTCGGGATCACCGCCGGTGAAGGCGACCTCGACCAGAGCGTGGCCGCCGTACCGGCGGACCAGACTCGCGACCCGGTACAGCTCGGCGTCCTCGAACGGTCCGCCGGCCGGCGCGGTGACCAGCAGGGCGGCGGTGTCCGGGGTACGGCCGGCCGCCGTGCGCAACCAGCCGATCAGGTGCTGGGAGGTACCGAACGGCTCGGCGAGCACGGTCTTCGAGCGTTCGGCGGCGGGCAGGGCGCTCAGGGTGCGGGCGGTGTCCGCGACGAGTTCCGGGTCGCGGCCGAGCGTCATGGGGACGACACAGCTCTCCTGGCCCCGGCGGGTCAGCGCCGCGACGGTCCGGTACAGCTGGCGCCCGTTGGGCACGACGGTCACCGCGGGGTCGACCAGGCCGCGCAGCGCCCTTCCGTACGCGGCCTCGTGGCCGCACACGGCGATCAACCGGGGGCCTTCCGACACCGGGCTCAGCCGCCGACGGGGTCGTGGCAGGACACCAGCTTGGTGCCGTCCACGAAGGAGGCCTCGATCTGGAGCAGCCCGAGCATGTCCCGTACGCCCGGCATCGTGTCGTCCTCACCGACGATCTGCCGGCCGAGTTCCATGCAGTCGGCGACGCTCCTGCCGTCTCGCGCGGCTTCCAGGATCGCCTCGCTGATCAGCGCGACGGCCTCGCTGTAGTTGAGTTTGAGGCCGCGGCTGCGGCGTTTGCGGGCCAGGTCGGCCACGACGTACACCAGCAGTTTGTCGATCTCGCGCGGTGCGAGGTTCATCGTCGGTACCTTCCTCGGAGCGATGCGGGAGAGGGGCGGGGCAGTGGGGTGGCCGGCGGTCAGCCGGTCCTGGTCAGGCGTGGCAGCAGCGGGACGGCCGCCATGAGTACCCAGGTCGTGAGGATGAACGGCCAGGTGAAGGTGTGGCCGCCGAACGAGGTGAAGAACGAGGTCAGCGAAGCCGTCAGACCGGTGGTGGCCGCGGCTCCGAAGAGGGCGTACGCGCCGTTCCACACCGTGCGGGTGAGAAAGACCGCGCCGACGGCGATGGCGACGAGCACGGCGTTGTATCCGTAGATGCCGTCGGCGATCAGCGCAGTCGGAGCGCCGAGCGCCCAGGCGGCGATGATCCCGACGACGCTGCCGGCCGCCGCGTACAGCACGACGCGCACCCCGGCGAAGGCCAGACCGACGAGCATGATGAGGCCGACGTACCAGGTCTCGACGAGGAAGACCTGGGAGACGTTGCTGAAGAAGGCGTGCCACAGGTCGTCCCAGGAGATCGCGGTGTCTCCGCCGGTGGTGCTGGACACGGAGTTCGGCGCGCCTTGCCAGATCCGGTCGAAGGACGGCGCGCCGAGCACCATCACCCCGGAGACCAGGCAGAACGGTGCGGTGAGCGGGGTGAGTCCGTACGGCGTCAGCAGCGTGGTCAGCGCGGCCATCAGCAGGGTGCACATGATCGCGCCGACGACCGTGAGCACGTACGTCGCCGGGTGGTGCCCCAGCGACGTGACCAGCGCGATGCCGGTGAGACAGCCGCAGTATCCCTGGAGGCCGAGCGCGATGCCGGACCGGTCGACACCCAGCGCGTAGGCGCTCGCCGTCGCGAAGAGGGTGCCGAGGGTGGCGAAGAGACCGGTCCGCCAGCCCGCCGTCCACAGCCCGGCAAGGATGAACGCGCCTGTCCAGATGCTCGCCTGGAGATCCACCTGGCCGACACCGCGCACCGACGCCAGGAGATAGGCGGTCGGCCGCCGACTCTCCAGGCTCCGGACGACGCCCGGCTCGGCGATGGACAAGGGGGACTCCAACAGCTCGGCAGCGAAGGCCCGCTCTCCTCATGGCAGGGAGCAGACAGAGAACCGCATACCGCAATCAATGCACGCGATGAGCTACTTTTCGCGCTGTGTGGGGTTTCCTTGCGCCGTTCAGGTCGGGACCGGCCGTACGACCGGCGCGTCCGTCGTCCGCCGGCCGCGTCCACCGTCTGCGGCAGGCCGGGTCAGGGCCGTCGCGTCGTACGGAAGCCGGGCGCTTCTCCCCCGCCCCACCCGCCTCGTTCCTCCGTCTACAACCTGCGGTCCCCCTGCCAGGTGATCGACGTCAGCGCGTCCAGGCCGCCGTTCGCCAGCCCTTTGTACGTCACCGTCCGGGCCGGGCCGAGTTCGTGCGCGGTCCGCTCCGCCAGGTCGGTTCCCTCGTGGAACAGCCGCTGCCACTCGGCGTCGTACTTGCCGTCCTCCCGGTCTCGCAGCTGCAGGTTCAGCGTGCTGTCGATGCTCCGCGCCCATGCGCGCAGAGCGGCGACGAGGTCGTCGGACAGGCGCAGGGCGGCGACGGGGTCATCCGGCGGGAAGTCCCCGAAACCGTCGGAGCGCAGGGGACCGAACCTGTACTCGCCCTCGACCGTGATGTCGAGCGGGTGCGGGGGCGCGCCGTGGAGTTCGCGCTCCGGGTGGAGGCGGTCGCAGCCCCAACACAGCCACTTCGCGGACCTGTTGGCCTCGTCCCAGTAGCGCACCGTCCAGGACGGCCCAAGGTGCCGGGCCAGTCGCCGGGCGGCCGTCAGACCCCGTTTGACGTAATTACGCAGATCCGGGCGCGAGGCGAAGCCACCCGGTGGGTGGGCCGACCGCCAGGAGCGCAGCGCGTCCGCCAGCTCCACCGGGAGGTCCAGCCGGGGGTCGTCCGGCGCGAGGTCCCGGGTGAAGGCACCGAGGTCCTCGAAAGCGCCGGGATGCTCCGCCTCGTACAACGGGGACGGCCCGTCCCCGGCCCGCACCAGTACATGCCGCAGCCCGTCGAAGGTCATACGTGAACTGCTCCGATCGCGAATCCGTCGGCACCTCGGACGGCACCCCGAATGGACCCGCCCCGGATCAAACTACTGCCGTGCGGGTCGAGGGGGACCCGGGCGTCCGGGACGCTCGGCGGATCAGTTCTCGGACAGGAGCCAGCCGATGCGCAGTTCTTCCGCGCCCGGACGGAACGTCCGTATGAGTTCGGCGCGTTCGGGGTCGTTCTCGGGGAGGTTGTCGGCGAGGATGGCCTGCGCGGCGACCGTCTGGGGCCGGGCGCCGAGCGCGGCGCGCAGATGGAGTGAGCGGCGCAGCATCGCGATCCGCTCGGCGGGCTCCTTGTGCGGTGCGAGGTGCCGGATGATGTACGACTCGAAGTAGCCGTCGCCGGACCTCGTCGCGATCTCAAGGGCCGTCTCGTAGCGTGGGAGCGCGCCGGCCGCGTCCTCGTCGATGTTGTCCAGCAGCACGGCCCAGTGGTACTCCGCCCAGCCGCGTGTCATCTCGTCGCCGCCCTCGGCCGCCGCGCGGTAGCCGGCCTCGGCCGCGGCACGGTCGTCGGCGCGGGGGTCGCGCCGGAACAGCAGGCGACTGTAGGCCAGTCGCGCCGTGAGCAGATGCGCGGTCGGCGATACGGGATCGAGCGCCGCGACCGCCTTCTCGGCCTCCTCGTGGCCCTCGATCCGGAAGAACCAGCGGTCGACGGCGATCTCGGCGCGCAGCTCGGGCTCGGTGTCCGGGCCCAGGACGGTGAGCGCGGCGTCCCACTCCCCGAGCATGTGCAGACGGCGGGCCACGTAGGTGTCATCAGATAGCATGACGCCTACAGTAAGAACCGGCGATGTAGGTGGTCAAGTGCAGTACGGTGACTACATTGAGAACGCGACACGGCTGGCCGTCGAGCTGGCCAACACCGGGACGCTCGACCAGCACGGCGAACTGGTGGCCGCGTTCTTCGCGGAACACGAGGTCACTCCACCGGCGGGCGGCGACTACGGCGAACTGCCGGACCTCGTACGCGCGGCCCTGGCACAGTCGGTCGACGGCGCCGCCCCCGAAGCCGTGCACCGTCTACTGCGCGACTATCCGCCGGAAATGCACCTGTCCGACCACGACGGCCTCGACGGCTGGCACATCCACTTCAGCCGCAACGGCACCCCGGCCAAGCGCTGGGTCGGCCAACTGATCGCCGCCAAGCTCGCGTTGGTCGCGGCCGGGGACCCGGCGGTGACGCTGGGGCGATGCGCCGCGACCGGGTGCGGAAACTACTTCGCGGACCAGTCCCGCAACCGGACACGCCGGTTCTGCTCCAACGCGTGCGCGAGCCGGACGACGGTCGCGGCCCATCGGGCCCGAGCGGCGAAGAAGTCCTAGCCGGGAGAACCTCGGCGGCCCCGCTCGACCAGTCCGCCGCGCGCGCCGGCACGCCGACCCCGGGTGGCCGCTCGTGAGCGTCGGACAAGTCGCCTCCCGACGCGGCGACTTGGCGCTGTACGAATACTTACCCCCGGTACAACCGCCAGACATCTTGACGTTAATGGTCCAGACCAATACGTTCCTGTGCGCACCGCCGAACACCGCTCCCTTCCGGCACACGCACAGGAAACGAGCCTCATGCCTCGAAAGAACCTTTCCCGGCTGACCATCGCCGCCCTCGCCCTCGGCCTCGTGGCCACCCTCGCCCCCTCCGCGGGCGCCGACCCCGCCTCGCACGGCGACAAGCATGGCTCGCAGCCCTCGCACCCCTCCCAGCCCTCGTACAAGCGGGTCGGCTACTTCGCCCAATGGGGCGTCTACGGCCGGAACTACCAGGTCAAGGACATGGACACCAGTGGAGCGGCGGCCAGGCTGACCCACATCAACTACGCCTTCGGGAACGTGAGCGCCGAAGGGAAGTGCTTCACCGGCAACACCCCGGGAGAGGCCGACGCCTGGGCCGACTACGTACGCCCGCTGGACGCGGCCGGCTCCGTCGACGGCGTGGCCGACACCGACGGCCAGCGCCTCGCCGGCAACTTCAATCAGCTGCGCGAGCTGAAGGCGAAGCATCCCGGCCTCAAGGTCCTTATCTCGCTGGGTGGTTGGAGCTGGTCGAAGCACTTCTCGGACGCGGCCCGCACTCCCGCCTCCCGCAGCGCGCTGGTCTCCTCCTGCGTCGACCTCTACATCAAGGGCAATCTGCCCGCCGACGGCGGTCGCGGCGGCCCGGGAGCCGCCGCGGGCCTCTTCGACGGAATCGACCTCGACTGGGAGTGGCCCGGTTCGGCCGGCGACGTCGGCACCGTGTTCCGCCCCGAGGACAAGCAGAACTTCACCGCGCTCGTGCGGGAGTTCCGCAAGCAGCTCGACACCTACGCCAAATCCCGGAAGCACCAGCAGAAGCGCAAGCACTACGAGCTGACCGCCTTCGTCCCCACGGCCCCGGCCAAGATCGACGCCGGTTTCGAAGTCTCCAAGATCATGCGGGACTTCGACTTCGTGAACCTCCAGGGATACGACTTCCACGGCACCTGGGAGCCCACGACCGCCCAGCAGTCCGCGCTCTTCGCCAAGACCGACGACTTCAGCGTCAACCAGACGGTCAACGACTGGCTGCGGCGCGGCGCGCCGGCGCGCAAGCTCGTGGTCGGCATGCCCTTCTACGGCCAGGGCTGGACCGGCGTCTCCGGCGGCGGCACCGGCATGGGCCAGCCCGCGACCGGCCCCGCGCCGGGCACCTGGGCGAACGGCAACGAGGACTACAAGGCACTGAAGAAGCTCGCGGACTCGGGGGCGTACACCGTGCACCGCGACGTCAGGAACGGCCACGCCTGGCTCTTCGACGGCACGACGCTGTGGACGTACGACGACCCGCAGGTCCTGCGCACCAAGTCGGCGTACGTCCGCGCCAAGGGACTGGGCGGCGCGATGTTCTGGTCACTGGACGGGGACACCCCGGACGGCGAGCTGATCAAGGCCGTCGACCGCGGCCTCGGCCGCCGCTGAGCCGGGAGCCCCTGGCGGTTCAGAGGCTTTCTCCGTGACCCGCCCCATGCTGTGACGATCGCGGCATGGGGCGAGACGGGGGGCATCGGCCCAGCCGGCCCGCGGTCCCGGGCCGGCTG